>NZ_WKCD01000091.1:0-19135 GCF_021606625.1 Pseudomonas sp. PA-4-8C | reverse complement strand
GCCTGGACATGCCTGGCCCAGGACTCGCGCCGCGCGTGCATCGTTTCCATGTGAATCCCCTGCTGAAAAATACAGAGGATGCGGGCAGGGGTGCTCGAGGAGAAGGTGGGCGGGCTGGACGCTTACTGTCAACGACAGCGCTTTGCCCGACCTTTTCTACGCCTGTGGAGAATTAGGGTCAAGCCTAGAATTTTCGGGAGTTCTGCGGCTGTGGATGAAATCATCCACTAATGGAAATTAGTGGTTTTCCCCAGACAATTGCGTGGGCTTTAGATTTTTTAAGTGAGGTCCATCCAAACAGACCGGCTTTGCAGCCCTGTTTGGATGGACCCGCGTGGACAGACGGATCACTGAGATATGAGGACTGAGCGCTTACTCAGTTGCGCCACGTTTTGCATTTAGGCGAGTGACATTCGCCCCCGTCTGATCGGAGAATTCGCGTGGGCTGACATGCTTCTGCTGATTAGCCTCAAGGTAGCGACTCCACCAGTTCATGATCAGCCTGCGCTCCTCGATGAACTCGGCCTTGTGGATGTAGGCGGCGCGGACGTTATTGCGTTCCTTGTGGCTCATCTGCCGCTCGATAGCTGTGTCCGTCCACAAACTTGACTCAATCAGTGCGCTGCAGGCCATCGAACGAAACCCATGCCCACAGATCTCGGATTTGGTGTCGTACCCCATCTTCCTAAGCGCACTGTTCACCGTGTTTTCGGACATTGGTTTCCAAGACTTGGTATCTCCTGCGAACACCAAGTCAAATTTGCCTGTGATTGCGTGGATCTGCTCGAGCAGGGCGATCGCTTGCGGCGATAAGGGTACAAGATGGATATCTCCTGCCATCTTCGTACCCCTTGTGGAAAAGGGTACGCCTTCCAACGCTGGTCGCGTGTCGGGTATTTCCCAGACACCACGTTTGAGGTCGAACTCGCTCCAACGGGCGAAGCGCAGTTCGCTGGAGCGTACAAACACGTGCAGCGACAGCATCACCGTCAGCCGGGTAAGTGCGCGACCTTTATAGGTGGCGATCCGTCCCTGCAATTCAGGCAAACGCGATAAGGATAAGGCGGGGCGGTGAACGACCCGCGAGGCTTTGATCGAGCCTACCAGGTCGTAAGCAGGGTTTACGGTGATAAGCCGGAGGCGCTTTGCCTCGCGCATGATGCTCTGAAGGTAGTTTTGTACCCTTAAAGCAATGTCTATCGTTCCGCGCTTCTTAATCGCCTCCAGGGGCCGCATAAGGTCGTGGGTATCAAGGTCGACAATTGCGCGGGAGCCGATCAGCGGGAAGAGGTGAGTTTTGAGGCGACTCATCACTGTCTTGGAATAGTCCGGTGCCCACTTGGCTGACATTTCCGTGTGCCAGCCGAGGGCGACGCTTTCAAAGGTGCGGCCTTTGATCAGAGCGTCCGTCTTGGCTTGGTTCTTCGCTCCTATAGGGTCAATGCCATCCGCCAGCATTCGCTTGACCTCCAAGCGCTTGCGACGCGCATCAGCGAGGCCAACGATGGGGTAGTTGCCGAATGAGGTCAGTCCTTCCCGACCATCAGGTTTGACGTATCTGAGACGCCAGCCTTTGCGGCCATTGGGTTGGACTAGAAGGTAAAGGCCGTCGCCGTCGAAAAGCTTATAGGCGCGGTTTGTGGGCTTGGCCGAACGGCAAGCGGCGTTGGAGAGTGGAGCAGTAGTGCGCGACATAAGGGTACTCCCTATTATCGAACTGAACTTTATCCCAAACTCTACCCTTAAAATGGCTGGTATCCACCAGAATCCGACAGAACGCCAAAACGAAAAAATCCGCCAGAAGGCGGTTTTTTCGGAGGTTCCAGAGATTTTGAAAGCCTTCTCTGGACCCTAGTCTGGCTCCACGACCTGGACTCGAACCAGGGACCCAATGATTAACAGTCATTTGCTCTACCAACTGAGCTATCGCGGAATGCGCCGTATGTTACTGATTAAAAAGAAGAAGTCAAGCATCCTCTGACACTTTCCGTAAATCGCCCCCCTGCCCGCTTGAATACGACGGCTCCTTGGCAAGATCCAACCAGGCCCGTGCCGCCGGTGGCAGGTGGGCGCTGGCGCGCCAGGCCAGGGCGATGTGCCAATCGGTGTGGGGCTCGTCCAGGGGGATCAAGGCGATGCCGGGGTGTTGGTGTTTGTGCGCCAGCATCCGGGGCAGGAAGGCGACGCCCAGCCCGGCGGTGACCAGGTCGACGATAAAGTCTATTTGCCCACTGCGAGCGGTGACTTTGGGTGTCACGCCTTTACGTTCGCAGGCGCTGAGGATCTTGGCGTTGAGGGCAAAGCCGGCTTCGAACAGGATGAACGGCGAGTCGGCCAGGTCGGTGAAGTCGATGCGCTTGCGCCGGGCCAATGGGTGGCCCATGGGCAACACGGCGATCAATGGCTCGTTGCGCACCGGTTGGTAGTCGAAGCCTTCATCAACCGGTAGCAGCAAGGCGGCGAGGTCAACCTCCCCCGCTTCCAGGCATTCGCGCAGCCTTTTACTGCCGTATTCGGTCAGTTCGATGTCGATGCCCGGGTAGCGGCTGCGGTAAGTGGCAAACATGGCCGCGAACAGCACGCCGCACCCTACCGGCGGCAGACCGATGCGCAGCACGCCGCGCTTGAGACCGCGCAGGTCGTTGATTTCGGCCATCAGGTCGGTGCGTTCGGCGAGCATTACCAAGGCGCGGCGGTAGGCAATTTCACCGGCGGCGGTGAGTTCGTTCTTGTGGCCGAGACGATTGAGCAGTGGCATGCCTAATTCGTCCTCAAGGGTCTTGACCGCTTTGCTGACGGTGGACTGGGTCAGGGCAACCACTTCGGCCGCCTGGGAGAACCCACCCTGGCGCACCACTTCGACAAACGCACGCAGTGTTCGTAGGTTCATCAGTATTCCTATAACGACTGGATGGCAGTGATAAAAGTTGTTTTCATCATGGCATAACTTTGCTTAGGGTGTAGCACTTTGCCCTGTGGAGACACCGTCGATGATCATCTCGTCCGCTTCCGACTACCGCGCTGCGGCCAAGCGCAAGTTGCCGCGCTTTCTGTTCGATTACATCGACGGCGGCGCTTACGCTGAGCACACGTTGCGCGCCAACAGTTCGGACCTGGCCGAGATCAGCCTGCGTCAACGCATCCTGCGCAATGTCGACGACCTGAGCCTTACCACCCAGCTGTTCGGCACCGAACTGGCGATGCCGGTGATCCTCAGCCCGGTCGGCCTGACCGGCATGTATGCGCGACGCGGTGAAGTGCAAGCGGCCAAAGCGGCGGCCAACAAACACATCCCCTTTTGCCTGTCGACGGTGTCGGTGTGTTCGATTGAGGAAGTGGCTTCTCAGAGCCCGCAGTCGATCTGGTTCCAGCTGTATGTGCTCAAGGATCGCGGCTTCATGCGCAACGCCCTGGAGCGGGCGCAGGCCGCCGGGGTGACCACGCTGGTGTTTACCGTAGATATGCCCACACCCGGCGCACGCTACCGCGACGCTCACTCGGGCATGTCCGGCCCCTATGCGGCGCAACGGCGCATGTTGCAGGCGGTGACCAAGCCGCAATGGGCCTTCGATGTGGGCTTGATGGGCCGGCCCCACGACCTGGGCAATATCTCCAAATACCTGGGCAAACCCACCCACCTGGAAGACTACATTGGCTGGCTGGCCAATAACTTCGACCCGTCGATCAGTTGGAAAGACCTGGAGTGGATCCGCGAGTTCTGGAAAGGCCCGATGATCATCAAGGGCATCCTCGACCCGCAGGATGCCAAGGATGCGGTGAGTTTCGGTGCCGACGGCATCGTGGTCTCCAACCATGGCGGCCGCCAGCTCGACGGGGTGCTCTCCACGGCCAAGGCGTTGCCGCCGATTGCCGAAGCGGTGGGCGATGACCTGACCGTGCTGGTGGATTCGGGCATTCGCTCCGGGCTCGACGTGGTGCGCATGCTCGCCCTGGGTGCCAAGGCGTGTCTGCTGGGGCGTGCCACCGCCTATGCGCTGGCCGCCGAGGGCCAGCATGGGGTGGAGAACCTTTTGGATATCTTTGCCAAGGAAATGCGCGTGGCCATGACCCTGACCGGGGTCACCTCCATCGCGCAGATCGACCGTACCACCCTGGTCTAGTGGTGATGGGTGCGGTGTACTTTGTTCACGAATAACCGAAGCGTTGTTTATTTGCGACAAGCAACTCGCCCCACCGAAACAGTTACGTCAACCGGGCTGGCGGCAACGCTGGCCCCAATCAGCCAAATAACTGACGCCATGCTTTAACGGACTTTTCTTACTTAAAAATTAGTTAATTGATTTATAAGGATTTTTGCCAACTCAATACACTTGGCATGAATCTCGCTCTAGTACTGTTCAAGCAGGTTCGGCGATGACAAGACGTGCGGCAGTGCCCCGGGGTTATAACCCAAGGAAAAGCGGTTTAAACTGTTTCCAATGTTTTACGGAACTGACGGATCAGTAAGACGCTTGGCACTCGCCACTCTCATCCCGCCTGTAAGACAGCCCAGTGCTTAGAGGCCACCCGCTTATGAAAACCCCCACCCAGACCAACGCAATTGACTTTGACAGTGCCAAATTGCAACGCCTGGGATTTGGCCAGCCATCCTTACGCCCACGCCGCCCCGCCACCCTCGCCGAACTTCGCCAGCAACTGAACCAGCAGTTGCAGACCAGCCTGGAGCCGGAGCGCATCCTGGGTCTGTTCTTTCGTGAGGTACAGCGCCTGGTGCCGCTGGACGCGCTGCAATACCGTCACGCCGCCAGCGACCTGCGCCTGGAGTTTGGCCACCGGGGTCATCACTCCGTCAGCTACACCCTGAGCCATGAAGGCGAGCACCTGGGGGAACTGGTCTTTCGTCGCAACCAGCGGTTGCTTGAAGAGGAGTTGAGCCAGCTTGAACTGCTGCTGGTGACCTTGCTTTATCCGATGCGCAACGCCCTGCTCTACCGCGCCGCCACCCGCAGCGCCCTGCGCGACCCGTTGACCGAAACCGGCAACCGTGTGGCCATGGACCAGACGCTGCAGCGAGAAATCGACATGGCACGCCGGCACCTGCACCCGCTGTCGTTGTTGATGCTGGACATCGACCATTTCAAGAAAATCAACGACACCCATGGGCATGCCGCGGGCGATAGCGTGCTGCGCGCCGTGGCGGGGGCGATCAAACGCCAATTGCGTAACGTGGACATGGTGTTCCGGTTTGGCGGGGAAGAGTTTTTGATCCTGCTGTCCAATACCGGTCGCGATGCCGCGAGGATGGTGGGAGAGCGCCTGCGCCAGGCGGCACAAGCCCAGGACTACTGGGTGGAGGGCACGCGAATCGAACTGACCGTGAGCCTCGGTTGCTCGACACTGCTGGCGGCCGAGTCGGCTGAAAGCCTGCTGCGTCGGGCCGATAATGCGTTGTACGTGGCCAAGCGCGAAGGTCGCAACCGCTTGGCGATGGCGGGGTAAAGTCAGTTGTGGCGAGGGAGCTTGCTCCCTCTCCACAGTTACCGCTACGCCTCGCTGGCGATGCGCACAGGGCGCTCGCGAACGGCTGGCGCCTTGTCTTTCTCCGCATTCTCTAGACGCATGCAGCTTTCCAGGAACAAGTGCATGTAGTCGTAGCTCTTGCACACCGCCTGGCGTAACTCTTCCTGCAGGGCCTTGCTCGGGTTGGTCCCGGCCAGGGTGCAGATGATTTCCAGGGCTTCCCAAGGGTGGGCGTCGTCGTACTGGGCGTGCATCTTCAGCCACTTCATCGCCCGCTTGCGATCTTCCTCCGGGAAGGCGGCAGCATAAACACCGGTAGAGCAGACCACGGCGGACCACTCTCCCGTCGCCCCCTCGATCGCGTAGTTGGTGGCGGCAATCGCGACGATCAATGCATCGGCCGAGCTGGTGTGCCAGCACCAATGGCTCAGGGCGTGCAACTCGGGCGGTACCTCCTGCGCTTGCAGCTCTTCAAGGCTGACGCCGTGAGCCCGTGCCCAATTGACCCAGTAGTCGGCATGGTTGAGCTCCACACGAATGTTGCGCATCAGCCAACGGCGCGCCATATCCTCCCCAGGATGACGGGCAAACTTGGTCTTGGTCAGGTTCTGCGCCATGTACAAGGCAAACTGTTCCACCACCGGCCAACCACCAATGAGGTAGTGGCGCATGGTCTTGGCGCTGAGGGCGTTGTCACGCATGCGCTGATACAGTTCGTGCTCGACAACCCGACGCTTGCTCTCGCTACAGTCCCGGATCAATTGCTGCGCCCAGGCGGGGTAACTCGAGGCTTCCATAAGCGGGCCGGTTCTGTTGAATGTGTCGATCACTGTGGGGCTCCTTTTCAAGTGTGATTGTACAGACCAGCAAATGTTTCAGCGGAAAGTGCCGGGCGCCTTGAATAACAGTGGCTGCGGCCGCTCAGGTCGGCACTGCAAGCTATCAAAGGTAAACAATTGCGGGCGTTCAATCAGGTAGCCCTGAGCGTAATCCACACCTATCTCAAGTAAAGCCTGTTCGATCTGCGGTGTTTCAACAAACTCGGCAATTGTGCGCTTACCCATGACGTGGCCGATGTGGTTGATCACTTCGACCATGGCGCGGTTAATCGGGTCGTCCAGCATATCCTTTACGAAACTTCCATCGATCTTCAGGAAGTCTACAGGTAAATGTTTCAAATATGCGAATGAGGACATTCCGGCGCAAAAGTCATCGAGGGAAAAATGGCAGCCTAACGCTTTGAGTTCATTAATAAATCGAATCGCGCTGCCCAAATTGGCTATAGCGCTGGTTTCAGTTATTTCAAAACAAATCATTTCCGGTGGAATGTTGTAAGTATCGAATTTCTGACGTAAAAATCCTAAAAAGTCATCGTCGCCAATGGTTATTCCTGACAGATTAATCGCACACATGGCCATGGGTCGGCCCGGACGCTCATGCATGCAACGGGCGATAATCTTGAATACGTTTTCCACTACCCAACGGTCCAGGGACGTCATCAAGCCGTAACGTTCGGCCGCCGGAATAAAACTGTTGGGCAAAATGATCCGCCCCGCTTCGTCATGCAGGCGCAAGAGAATTTCAATGTGCCCATTGCCGGCGTCGGTAGGGCCCAACGGCGCAATTTCCTGGGCGTAGAGGCAAAAACGGTCTTCCTCAAGGGCAATATGCAGCCGCTGTACCCAGGCCATCTCGCCGAACCGCAGAGACAATTCCGAGTCATCGACGTGGTAGACCTGCACGCGGTTGCGCCCTTTTTCCTTGGCCATGTAGCACGCCATGTCGGCGGCGCGCAGGGAGGTTTCCAGGGTGGTCGGGGTTTGCGAGATATGCACCAGGCCGATGCTGACAGTGGTCATGAAGGGCCGCCCCTTCCACACGAAGTGCAAGCTCTGCACGGTATGGCGCAGGCTCTCGGCGATTTTTTCCGCCACCGGCGCCGGGCAGTTCTCCAGCAGGATGCCAAACTCGTCGCCGCCCAACCGAGCCAAGGTGTCGCCCTCGCGCAGGTCCGACTGCAGCAACGCGCAGATGTGGCGCAGCAGCTCATCCCCCGCCGCATGGCCACAGGTGTCATTGACCAGCTTGAACTGGTCGAGGTCGAGGAACATCAAGGCATGTCGCCCGCTTTGCTGGCGCGCGACCTGTTGCAGCACCTGTTCAAGCCGGAACTCGAACTCACGACGGTTGGCCAGGCCGGTCAAGGCGTCGTGGGTGGCCTGCCAGGAAAGGTTGGCGATGTACTGACGTTCCTGGGTCATGTCGTGCAACACCAGCACCGCACCGCTGATCTTGCCAGCGCTGCGGATCGGCGCGCCCACCAGGGTGACCGAGACCGTTCTGCCGTCCAGGCGCTGGATCAGCTTGGAATGCTCGCTGCCGCCGCTGAACTGGCCCTTGACGATGTGTTCAATCAGGGTGAAGCCGTCGGGCTCGGCGTTTTCATCCAACAGCTTGAACAGCGCCGCCAGCGGCAGGCCCTGGGCCTGCTCCGAGCGCCAGTGGGTCAGAGCTTCGGCTGCAGGGTTCATGTAAGCAATGGCCCCGTCGACGTCGGTGGTAATCACGCCGTCGCCAATCGACTCCAAAGTGATCTGCGCCCGCTCCTTCTCTGCTTGCAGCGCATCGGCAAAGGCATGACGCTGGGCCAGCAACTTGTGGGTGCGCAGCAACGCCAACACGATCAGGCCCAGGGCGGTCGCCAGGTTGGTGATCAACAACAGCCGCAGGATCATCCGCGAACCTTCGCCCAGGGCATCGCTGAACGCCTTGGCAGCGGGTGTCACCCCTTCATTGATGGCCGTGATGCGCGCCTTCCAACTATGGACATCATCATCGCTGACGTAGCCGGAGGTAATGGCGCCGTGCATCTCCTGGGCCAGCTCATCCAACTGCACCAGGTAGCCGTCGCCCACTGTCCACAGCTCAATGGCTTTTTCCAGGTAACTGAAATGGCGGAAGTTGAGGTACAGCCAGATCAGGCTGGAAACGTCATCCGGATGGTTGCCGCCCTTGAGAATCCCCAGGCGCGCGGCCTCCATGTCGGGATTGGGACGGTCCAGGGCAATGCGCAATTCATGCCCGCCCTGGGGCACGGCAATGGCCTGCTGGTATTTGAGGTAGGTGGCGTCGTTGCGGTTATCGGCGTAGAGGGTCAGGTAGTAAATGGCGTCTTTCTGGCCCTTGGACCACAGGCTTTCGCCCGCCACATAGCCCCGCACTGCCGAAAGCACGTAGAGACTGACGCAGCCTAACAATGCCTGGAACAACACGACGGCGATAAAGGGCCAGACAATACCCAGCAGGCGTGGCGTTCCGAGAGTCCGCTTTTGCTTCATGAAGTCCCTTACACATGCACAGCTTGATACGCACGCGAAAATCCGCTCCCGATAGCACAGCCTAAGCTAAATCAACGCACTTGTTGCAAGTGTCCGTACAGTTTGGCGTACAGCCCGCCATCGGCAATTAACTGCTGGTGGTCGCCATCTTCGGCAATGTGCCCGCCATCGAACACCAACACTCGGTCAGCCTGCTTCACCGCAGACAGCCGGTGGGCGATGATCAGTGTAGTACGCCCGCTGAGAAACCGCGCCAGTGCCTGGTGCAGGTTGTACTCGGTCGCTGCATCCAATGCAGACGTGGCCTCGTCCAGAATCACCACTTTAGGCTCGGCGAGCACCATGCGGGCAATGGCCAGGCGTTGCCGCTGGCCACCGGAAAAGCGCACGCCCGAACGCCCGACCACGCTGTCCAGGCCAAAAGGCAGTGCTTTGACGGTAGCATCCAGTTGGGCGATTTCCAGCGCCTGCCAGCAGGCTTGATCGGTGCGGGTACGGCCCATGGTCAGGTTGGCGCGCACGGTGTCGTTGAACAGCGCCGGGTGTTGCAGCACCACCGCGACGTTCTCGCGGATGGTTTCCAGGCCGATCTCCTGCTGGGTGGCAGCGCCAAAACGAATACTGCCGGCCTGGGGCGTATAGAGCCCCAGCAACAGTTGCACCAGGGTGCTTTTACCGCCGCCGCTGGCACCGACAATCGCCACCTTCTCACCCGGTGCGATGGCCAGGTTCAACTGGTTGAGCACCAGGTCTTCGCCGTAGCCAAAGTCGAGGCCACGCACTTCGATGCCGACGGTCTCGCGCCCGCTGAACGGGTCTGCGCCGCCTGGGTATTGCGGTTCATCGGCACGCGCCAACAGCTCGTTGATCCGCGACAGCGCGCCCCCCGCCGCGTAATAGGCGTATTGCAGGTTCAACAGTTGTTCCACCGGGCCGATCATGAACCACAGGTAACTGAATACCGCGAGCATCTGGCCGATGGACAGGTCGGAAAACAGCACGGTGAGCATGGCTGCAGCGCGGAAGATGTCGATACCAAACTGGAACAGCAAGCCACTGGCGCGGCTCGACGCGTCGGTTTTCCACTGGGAATGGATGGCGTAGTCACGCACTTCCTGGGCACGCTGGCCCAGGCGCCCGAGGAAAAAGCCTTGGCGGTTGCCGGCGCGCACTTCCTGGATGGCATCCAGGGTTTCGGTCAGCGCCTGGGTAAAGCGCGAAGTACTGTCGTTTTCCAGCTTCTTGAGGTGCTTGACGCGCTTGCCCAACTGCACCGTGGCGTAGATCACCAGCGGGTTGAACAACAGGATCAACAACGCCAGTTGCCAATGCATCCACACCAGGATCGCCGAGGTGCCGACCAGGGTCAGCATCGCTACCAGGAAACGGCTGAGGGTTTCGCCGACGAATTTGTCCAGGGTGTCCAGGTCGGTCACCAGGTGGGTGGTGACCGTACCACTGCCCAGGCTTTCGTACTCACCCAGGGAGATACGCTTGAGACGCTCGATCAGGCGCACGCGGATGCGGTACACGATGTCCTTGGCCAAGCGCGCAAACAGCCGCGCCTGCACCACGTTGAACACCAACGCGCCGCAACGCAGGGCCAGGGTAACCAAGAGCATCAGGCCGATATAGCCAGCGGCTTTTTGCCAACCCAGGGGCAGCGCGTGGTTCATTACCTTGAGGGCGGCATCGCCATGGCCCAGCAGCACTTCGTCCACCAGCAACGGCAACAACAGCGGGATAGGCACGCTGCACAGGGTGGCGAGCACGGCGACGCCGTTGGCGACCCACAGGGATTTCTTGTGGCGCAGGGCCAGGCGGCGAATTTCTGCCCAGGTCAGGCGGTCGGTGCGTGGAGGCTGTTCATACACAGGCAGCTCGCTCCAGCCATCGACCCAGTAACGGCGACAGCTCGGACAGCGGCTGGTAACCATTGGTCAGCAAGGCCAACTGGCCATTGCGCTCGGCCAGCAGGGTCGGGAACCCGGCAATGCCCAGGTCCTGCACCCAAGTAAAATCGGCCGCCGTGGCCGCGTGCTGATCGGCACGGTCGAACTCGCCGGCAAACTCGATGCGTGGAATACCGGCCTGCTCGGCCAGTTCCACCAGCACAGGGGCGAGGGTCACGTCCCGCCCTTCGACATAGAACGCGCGCTGGATCAGCCCCAGCAGCGTCCAGGCGCAATCCGGCGCCAGGCTGCGTGCGGTGACGATAGCGCGGCACGCAGGCTCAGTGTCGTAGACAAACCCGTCGGGCAACGCGCCCTCACGCTTGAACGGCTGGCCGGTGGCGTCGGTGACGGCTTGCCAGTGTTCAAGGATGTAGCGCCGGGTAGTCGGCTCCAGCGCCGCGCCGCTGCCGGTGCGCAAGCCGCCCACCACCAGGTGCACGTCCACGCCGGCCGCCTGGGCCTGCTCTACCAGCGCTTGTGCCACCGGGGCAAAGCCCCAGCACCAGGAACACATCGGGTCCATTACATAGAGCAGGCGCGCAGACATGGCTCAGACCTCGGAAGGGGTTTGCTTGTAGTTGTAACCAATCGGGTGCGGCATATTGCGGGCCTTGGCCAGTTCGATCTGCTTCTGGCGGTCGATCGCACTGCGACGGGTCTTCTCCGGCAGCTTATCCCAGCAATGGGGGCAACTGATGCCGGCCACATAATGCTCGGAAGCGCGGTCTTCTATGCTCACCGGTGTGCGGCAGGCATGACATTGATCGTAGTCGCCTTCGCTCAAGTCGTGGCGCACGGTCACGCGATTGTCGAACACAAAGCAGTCGCCCTGCCATTTGGTTTCTTCCTGGGGCACTTCTTCGAGGTACTTCAGGATACCGCCCTTGAGGTGGTAGACCTCATCGAAGCCTTCGCTGAGCATGTAGCTCGACGCCTTCTCACAGCGGATGCCGCCGGTGCAGAACATGGCGACCTTCTTGTGCTTGGCCGGGTCAAAGTTGGCTTTGATATAGTCGGGAAATTCGCGAAAACTGGTGGTTTTCGGGTCGATTGCGCCTTCAAAGGTGCCAATGGACACTTCGTAGTCGTTACGGGTGTCGATCAACAATACTTCCGGGTCGCTGATCAGCGCGTTCCAATCCTGCGGGTCGACGTAGGTACCGACTTTTTTGTTCGGGTCGACGCCTTCAACGCCCAGGGTCACGATCTCTTTCTTGAGTTTGACCTTGGTGCGATAGAACGGCTGGTCGTCGCAGTAGGATTCCTTGTGGTCGATATCGACCATGCGCGGGTCTTTTTTCAGCCACGCCATCAGGCCGTCAATGCCTTCGCGGCTGCCGGAAACGGTGCCGTTGATGCCTTCTTCAGCGATCAGCAAGGTGCCTTTGATGCCGTTATCGACCATCGCCTGCAACAGGGGCTCGCGCAGGGCGACGTAATCTTCGAGGGTGACGAACTTATACAGTGCCGCCACGACAATCGGTTGACTCATGGGTGTTCTCTCCAGGTGGCTACCCTCGTAAGGGGTGAACCGGATGCAAAAAAAACGCGCCGGCTAAGCGGCGCGTTGCGGATTCTATCAGGGTTACCCCGTCAATGTCCGCCGGCGCAGGTCGGCGAGGCCGGGGCTGCGTCGATTGTCGCCCATTCTTCGGGCGTATAGGTATGCAGCGCAAGCGCATGAAATTCGCTCATCAGGCTACCCAGGGTGGCGTAGACCTTCTGGTGGCGCTTGACGCGATTAAGCCCCTCGAACTGCTGGCTGACCAGCACGGCCTTGAAGTGGGTCTGCAACCCACGGCTGTGCATGTGGCTTTCATCCAGCACGCTCAGATGTTCCGGGGCCAGGTCGGCAAGGGCCGTTTCGATACGCTGTTGCATGGTCATTCCTGCTTACTTCTTCTTGGCCGGTGCGGCGGCTTTTGGCGCCAGCTCGTTGGTCATGTCTTCCAACAGCTTGTTCACCACCGGTACGGCGCTTTCCAGCTTGGCCTGGGTCATCTGGGCCGACTGCTGGGTCAGCTGGGGCATTTTTTCCAGGACTTTCTTGCCAAGTGGCGACTGGTAGAACGCTACCAGGTCCTTGAGCTCGGATTCGCTGAAGTTGGTGGTGTAGAGCTTGACCATGTCTGGCTTGAGCTTCGGCCAGCCGATGGCCTGGTCCAGAGCGGCGTTGGCCTTGGCCTGGTAGCTGTCCAGTACGGACTGCTTGGCGGCAGGTGCCTTGGTCTGTTCGAAACGCTGGGCGAACATTTGCTGCACTTGCATGTACACCGGGGTCCCCAGCTTGTCAGCATGGGCCAGGGTAAGGAAGGCTTCGGCACTGGCGTTGTGGCTGGCGGTATCGGCAAGAACCTGGCCGCTGGCGCAAACCAGAGCAACCGCGGTACAGATGGCACGAAGACGAGTCATCGAGTTTCCTTTTCTAGCAGGCGAGGTAAGACCCCAAGGGCGACCATTCTGCGCCTAAAAAACCTCGCGGCTCAACCCCACCCCATGGCAAGCCCCGGTTTCACGGGGCGCGGTGACACAAAAGCGCTTTTAGGGAACCCACGCTGGCCGCCAGGGCCTAAACTGACCAATCACGACTGGATAAGGAGGGTGACCGATGAGCCGTATCGAAACCGACAGCCTGGGGGAAGTACAGGTCCCTGATGACGCCTATTGGGGCGCGCAAACCCAACGTTCGCTGGTCAATTTCGCGATTGGCGAGCAGCGCATGCCGCTGGCGGTATTGCATGCACTGGCCTTGATCAAGAAGGCTGCGGCACGGGTCAACGACCGTAACGGCGACCTGCCCGCCGACATCGCCCGCCTGATCGAGCAGGCTGCCGACGAGATCCTGGACGGCCAGCATGACGACCAGTTCCCGCTGGTGGTCTGGCAGACCGGCAGTGGCACCCAAAGCAACATGAACGCCAACGAAGTGATCGCTGGCCGCGCCAACGAACTGGCTGGCAACAACCGCGGCGGCAAGAGCCCGGTGCACCCTAACGATCACGTCAACCGTTCCCAGAGCTCCAACGACTGCTTCCCCACCGCCATGAGCATTGCCGCGGTGCAAGCGGTGAACAAGCAACTGCTGCCGGCGATCGCCACTTTGTCCGGCGGCCTGGCGGAATTGGCCGCTCGGCATATGAAGCTGGTCAAGACCGGCCGCACCCACATGATGGACGCCACGCCGATCACCTTCGGCCAGGAGCTGTCGGCGTTTATCGCCCAGCTCGATTATGCCGAACGTGCGATCCGCAGCGCCCTGCCCGCGGTGTGCGAACTGGCCCAGGGCGGTACCGCCGTCGGCACTGGCCTCAATGCGCCCCATGGTTTTGGCGAGGCGATTGCTTCCGAGCTGGCGGCGTTGTCGGGCTTGCCTTTTGTGACCGCGCCGAACAAATTCGCCGCCCTCTCCGGCCATGAGCCGCTGGTGACCCTGCACGGCGCGCTGAAAACCCTGGCCGTGGCGCTGATGAAGATCGCCAACGACCTGCGCCTGCTGGGCTCCGGCCCTCGCGCCGGGCTGGCCGAAGTCAAGTTGCCGGCCAACGAACCGGGCAGTTCGATCATGCCGGGCAAGGTCAACCCCACCCAATGCGAAGCGCTGTCGATGCTGGCCTGCCAGGTGCTGGGCAACGACGTGACCATCGGCATGGCCGCCAGCCAGGGGCACTTGCAGTTGAACGTGTACAAGCCGGTGATCATCCACAACCTGCTGGAGTCGATCCGCCTGCTGGCCGACGGCTGCAACAACTTCCAGGAGCATTGCATTGCCGGCCTCGAACCCGACGCCGAGCAAATGGCCCAACATTTGGAACGCGGGCTAATGCTGGTCACCGCCCTCAACCCGCATATCGGCTACGACAAGTCGGCCGAGATCGCCAAGAAGGCTTACGCCGAAGGGCTGACACTGCGTGAGGCTGCACTGGAACTCGGCTATCTTAACGATGCCGAGTTTGACCAGTGGGTACGCCCGGAAAACATGCTCGGCGCTTAAACTGACATCCGCAGCCGCCGGGCCCTGAGCCCGGCGAGCAGCGAAGGCGCCAGCGCCACCATCGCCGAGCCCGTCACCACCACTAGCGCCCCCACATACCCCAAGGCATTGATCTCTTCGGCTTGCACATAGTCCGGCCATAGCCACGCCGCTACCGCCACGGCTACGAAGGTCACCAGGGGCGTCAACGCCAGGGTTGCACTGACCCGCGAAGCTTCCCAATGCGCCAGGGCTTCGGCAAATGCGCCGTAGGCCACCAGCGTATTCATGCAGCACGCCAGCAGCAGCCAGCCTTGCAGCGGGCTCAACTGCAACGCCTCCAGCGGATGTGCCCAAGGGGTGAGCAACAGCGCGCACGACAGATAGATCACCATCATCACCTGCAGCGAATTCCACACCGTCAGCAACTGCTTCTGACCCAGTGCATAGAACACCCAGATGGTGGTGGCGAGCAGGATCGTCAGCACACCGGCGGTGTAGGTGCCCATGGACGTCAGCAATTCCACCAGACGTTGGTTGAAGAACAAACCAAAGCCTGCGATCAGCACCAACAACCCCACTCCCTGCCCCAGGCTGAAGCGCTCCTTGAACACAAACACACTGGCTACCATCAGAAAGATCGGCCCCATCTGCACCACCAACTGCGCCGTGCCCGGGCTGAGCATTTTCAGGCCCACCAGGTACAACACGTAGTTGCCCACCAGGCCACACACCGCCATGCCCACCAGCCAACCACCCTTGGGGCCAAGCACTTTGCGGCTGGGCAAGCGTTTGGTAGCGGCCAGGTAAACGAACAGGCAAGTGCCCGCTACCATGAGGCGAAACCAAGTCACGGTGATCGGGTCCATCACCTGCAATACTTGCTTGAGCTTGATCGGAAGAATGCCCCACAGAAACGCGGTCAGCAGGGTCAGGAAAAAACCGTAGACCCAGCGGCCGGAAGAGATGTGCATGAGTGCCCCGGATGCCAGAGGAAGTGGAACAGGCATTCTAGGGGCAAGTCACTGAGTTCGGATACGTCACAGTCTTGAATGGGGGAGCTGGCTTGCAAGCGATGGCCATAGGCATCTATATAAATTTCATAGGTTGTTGCAGCCAACGGTAACCACGATGCGAAGCGAGCCGCTCTTGATCTGGCTCTTGATCTGCTTTTGATTTTGATCTTAAGCGCCCCGTTAAACCACGCTGGCCGAACGCAGGTTTGAATTCGTGGGTAACCCGGCAGGACGCCGGTTTAGCCGCCCCGCGCCATGGATGGCGCGTGGCGGCGGCCCACGGATTCAAGCCTGCGTTCGGGCACACCGAGCCTAGGCGAGGTGCCGAGTGGTGGGGCAAGAGCCCTTTGGTTACTTTGGGGCTTTTCCAAAGTGACCCGCCGTCAGGCGGAACCCTAGGTGGCCGTTACCGCAGAAATGGATATGTACTCGCTATTACAGTGTCGCCTGCCAGGCCGCCTTCGCGAGCAGGCCCGCTCCCACAGTTGGGTTGTGGGGTGTCAGGGAGAGAAGTATCGGCTAGTAGGCCGTCATCGCAGGCAAGCCAGCTCCCACATTAGCCCTCCCACACTGGCGCTGTTCCAACCGCAATCAGCGTACGGCTTCGAAAAGCCCGGTAGCGCCCATCCCGCCCCCCACGCACATGGTGACAATCCCGTAACGCAAATTGCGCCGTTGCAACTCGCGCACCAGGTGCCCCACCTGCCGCGAACCGGTCATGCCAAACGGATGCCCAATGGAAATCGAGCCACCGTTGACGTTGTACTTGGCATTATCAATCTCCAGGCGATTACGCGCGTAGAGGCACTGAGAAGCAAAGGCCTCATTGAGTTCCCACAGGTCGATGTCCGCCACCTGCAAGCCCTTGGCCTTGAGCAACTTGGGCACCGAGAACACCGGGCCAATGCCCATTTCATCCGGCTCGCAACCGGCCACGGTAAAACCCCGGAAAAAGGCCTTAGGCTTGAGCCCCAGTTCCAAGGCTTTTTCCAGGCTCATCACCAGGGTCATCGACGCACCGTCGGAAAGCTGCGAGGAGTTACCTGCCGTCACCGACCCATCCTCGGCAAATACCGGCTTCAAGCCGCTGAGGCTCGCCAGGGTGGTGTCCGGGCGGTTGCAGTCATCCCGGTCGACCACGCCGTCCAGGATCTGCACCGCGCCAGTGTTCTTATCCTCGACCTTGTACTTGACCGCCATCGGCACGATTTCATCATTGAACAAGCCATCAGCCTGGGCCTGGGCAGTGCGCTGCTGGCTTTGCAGCGCGTAAAGGTCCTGGTCTTCGCGGCTGACGTGATAACGCCGCGCAACGATTTCGGCGGTCTGGCCCATGGGGAAGTAAATGCCCGGCACCTGTTCTTTAAGCAGCGGGTTGATCAGGTTATCGGTGTTGACGCTCTTCATGGTCAGGCTGATGGACTCCACGCCACCGGCGACAATGATGTCGCTGCAACCCGAAGCGATCTGGTTGGCGGCAATGGCAATCGCCTGCAAGCCCGAGGAACAGAAACGGTTGAGGGTCATGCCCGCCGTACCGGTACCCAGTTGCGAAAGCACCGCCACGTTACGCCCGATGTTATAGCCCTGGGCGCCTTCGTTGGAGCCGGCACCGACAATGCAATCTTCCACCGTCGCCGGGTCGATACCGTTGCGGGCCAGCAGCGCATTGACACAATGGGCCGCCATGTCATCGGGACGGGTCTGGTTGAACTTGCCGCGAAAGGATTTGGCCAGGCCGGTTCGCACGCTGTCGACGATCACTACTTCACGCATGGGCTACCTCGATCTTGTGGTTGTGGGTCGAGGATAGAGCCGGGCCGGGCCGACTGCGATGATCATTCACTGCGTGGATGCAAAAGCATGGGGTCTCTATGGTTCTCTGTAGGAGCGAGCTTGCTCGCGAAAAACTAATAGGCGCCGCGTTCACTCAGGAAGCACGCGTTATCGTTGACGTTTTTCGCGAGCAAGCTCGCTCCTACAGGCTATTTCTTTTTCTTTTTGTCGTGCTTGTCGGTTTTATCAAACGCCTCTTCCAGCGCACGGTTGATGGTGCGCAGCACCTTGACCCGCGCCCAGCGCTTGTCGTTGGCTTCCACCAGCGTCCAGGGCGCCACCTCGGTGCTGGTGCGGTCAACCATGTCGCCCACCGCCGCGCGATAGTCGTCCCACTTGTCGCGGTTGCGCCAGTCGTCTTCGGTGATCTTGAAGCGTTTGAAGGGGATTTCTTCACGGGCCTGGAAGCGCTCCAGCTGCGTCTCCTTGTCGATAGCCAGCCAGAACTTGACCACGATCACCCCCGCATCGCGTAGCTGCTCTTCAAAGTCATTGATCTCGCCATAGGCACGCATCCAGTCTGCCGGGGTGCAGAAACCTTCGATACGCTCCACCAGCACGCGGCCGTACCAGGAGCGGTCAAACACGGTGAACATGCCGCGCGCCGGGATCTTCTGCCAGAACCGCCATAGATACGGCTGGGCCCGTTCGTCTTCGCTGGGCGCGGCAATCGGCACGATGTGGTACTGACGCGGGTCCAGTGCCGCCGCCACCCGACGGATCGCCCCGCCCTTGCCCGCCGCGTCGTTGCCCTCGAACACACTCACCAGGGCGTGCTTGCGCATGCGTTTGTCGCGCATCAGGCCAGAGAAGCGTGCCTGTTCGGTAATCAGTTGTTCTTCGTAATCGTCCTTGTCCAGGCGCAGGGTCATGTCGAGGCTGTCGAGCAGGCTCTTTTGGTCCACCGAGGCCAGCAACGGCGCCGGGTTCATGCCGCTGGCCTTGACCTTGGCCTGCTTCAGGGCACTTTGCAGCCCATCCAGCAGGATCTTGCCCACGGTCAGCCCACGGTAATGCGGGTCGACACCTTCGATCACATGCCACGGCGCGTAATCGCGGCTGGTACGGCGCAGCACGCGCTCACCGAAATGCACGAACTTGTCGTAGGTCTTGGACTGCTGCCAGTCCAATGGGCTGATGCGCCAGCTGTGCAGCGGGTCGTCGGCCAGGGCCTTGAGGCGCGCCTTCATCTGTTTTTTGGACAGGTGGAACCAGAACTTGAAGATCAGCGCACCTTCATCGCAGAGCATCTTTTCCAGACGCTCGGCGCCGGCGATGGCCTGGTCCAGGCGCGCATCCTTGATCTGCCCATGCACGCGGCCTTGCAGCATCTGGCTGTACCAGTTGCCGAAGAAAATGCCCATGCGGCCCTTGGCCGGCAGTTGCCGCCAGTAGCGCCAGGCCGGTGGGCGCGCCAGTTCTTCGTCGGTCTGCTGGTCGAAGGTGCGCACTTCGATCAGGCGCGGGTCCATCCATTCATTGAGCAGCTTGACGGTTTCACCCTTGCCCGCGCCCTCGATGCTGGTGATCATCCTGATC
>NZ_WKCD01000090.1:0-19390 GCF_021606625.1 Pseudomonas sp. PA-4-8C | reverse complement strand
ACCCGCAGATCCCCCGCCGCCGCGATACGTTGGATATAGTCTGTCGGGCTCAACAAGCGCAGGCGCAGATTGACCGCATCGCTGTATGAGATACCCCGCGTATCGCGCGCGACAAACTTGAGCAAGGCGCCGTCAGCACAAGAAAAATACATCGGCAGCACCGAACGAGCTGTCGTGGCTTGCACCTGATGAAACGCACCGAGCAGTTCGGTGGGCGAGAACAACCCTCGGTAGACATCATCTCCCGTGCGCACACCTCCCGCTGGGTAAAAATCTGCCTGTTCAGGCACACAGATATACATGCCCGCCAAGCCGTAGCGATACGGATAGCCCGCACTGCTGAACACCCGGCGGCGAGCCAGTTTCGAACCGCCGTCACTCACCGGCAACGTCGCCACGTAGCCACCGTTATCCATCGACTTGAGGACGTACCCGAACATCAATTGCGAGCGCTGCGCCATCTGCCCGTGGACATGCCGCACGGCATCGTCGGCCTGGATGAACATCGGGCTGTACGCGGGCTCATGGCGCGCCTGGGCATACTGGCCGTCACTTTTGGCGGGCGTCGCAAAAGCGCTCCACCCGGACACGACGCCCGGCTCCCCCCACATCGCACTGCCCTGCACCACACTCAGGGTAAAACTGCGGGCAATACGGTTGACGTACTCCGACGGCGCCAGTTCCCCTGCCCGTATCTGGCGTTCCAGTGGCGCGGTCAGCCAGTCATGACGGCTTTTGGGGTGGGTGACCAGTTGTTGCTCGGTAATTTGCGGGTACTTGCCCCGCGGCTCGGGCCATAGGCAGGTCAGCGAACCGTCAGGCCCCAGCAGGTAGTGATACAGGCGCTTCTCACCAGCCTCCAAGGCATGAGCCAGCAAGCGGGTGGAAAACGTATTGCTGTATACAGAGGCTTCGGCCGCCGTCAGCAAAAACGGCCATTGGGACGCGGGCCTCGAGTGATAGCTGGCTACCACCGTGGTGCGTATGGGGTACTCCCCCCGCGTCACCAGCTCATCGGGGAAAATCCATTTGAGATCGAAGACTTCATCGGCAATCACCAAAGGCTCGGAGGCTACGAACCCGCCGTCATCGCGACGCAGGATAAGCCCGCCGTACGCCTGCAATTGCGTCACCGCAACACGCTGTCGCACGTAGCGGGCAGCGTCGTCCATCGACAC
The DNA here is from genome assembly GCF_021606625.1 of Pseudomonas sp. PA-4-8C. Classification (NCBI taxonomy): domain Bacteria; kingdom Pseudomonadati; phylum Pseudomonadota; class Gammaproteobacteria; order Pseudomonadales; family Pseudomonadaceae; genus Pseudomonas; species Pseudomonas sp. PA-4-8C. Next base: position 18,212 of record NZ_WKCD01000090.1, on the reverse strand, counting down.
AAAGACCGGGCTCAAGCGACGGCGTGACAGGTTCGCATACGGGTTCCATAACCTGCTGACCGCGCCAGTGCGGTCCCAACAAGGACTCTGCATCACCACACGCAGCTCGCCCGCCTCGGCGACCTTGCGAATAAACTTCAGCGGTTCAAGGGTGCCGCCCTTCAACTTGGCCTCGATCGTCTCCAGGCTGTCGCCCTCGCTTTGCGAGTCAAACAAGGACTTGGGCGATGACGAGCGATAGCACAGCAAAGCCCCCTGGGGTGTCGCGATATAGACCGCCGCGCCCAGAGCGGAGCCGCGTGTGATCAAGCGTGCCTGGGACACGGCGATGTCCAGGTGCGCAGGCAACATAAAGCAGCGCTCCAGCCAGGCCGTGGCACCATTGCCGGCCCATTGGTTGGTGTAATAAAGCGCCTCACACTCAAACCCCTCAGGCAGCTGATAAGTATCAGGGCCGGTACTCGCGTACAGGCTGGCAAGCGTCAGCATCGGTGATTGCAGGGTGATCGGCACACACTCGCTGGCCACGTAGTCATTGCGCGACGTGTGTTTAAGGATAAAACAGAAAAAATAGCGGTGTTGCTCCGGGTTGTAAGGTACTCGAGCGAGCGCATCCAAGGCCGCCGCGTCGGCGCTCTCAAACAGCGCGCCATGGCTCGGCTGCTCGGGACGCTGCCAGGCAATACTGCGCACGTACGGGCCCCAATCCAGTTCGATGGTCCCACTCGGCCCCCACAACGCATTGCCGATCACCACCCGCAAGGTGCCGGCCTCGGCCAGTTTGCGCACCACATCGGCGGGTTTCATCGTGCCATTGGCCAGGTTCTTGGCTATCTGGCTGATACCGCTGATGGCCTCGGCTTGCCAATGCAACACCCACTCGGCTGTCGTGTGCGCTGGCTGGTAGGCGATCAGGCAGTCCTCGGCGCCGGACAGATAAGCGGTTACCCCGGCCTGCAAAATCGGGTGTACGTCCTGGTCACGGAACATCTGCCCGTTGAGCTCGGCATCCTGACGCGTCCACTTGAGCGTCAACGCCTCGGCGGGGTCGGCCAGTGACAGGGCGATGCGCGAGCCGTAAAGCCCCTGCAACCGGCACCCGGCGTGCAGAATGATCGGCGCGCCTTGCCGGTCCTTCGGGTACAGCCCCGCAAAGGCGAACGGCCAGGGCCCAGTCGCCACAGGCTCGGTCGCCACATAACGACCATCTGCGCGTTGCAGGATCGTCCCGCCATACTCGCGATCACGCCGTGCGCCGATGCATTCGTGGGCATGACGGGCCGCATCATCGGCGCTGAGAAAGCCACGGCTCAAGCTGGGCAGGGCCACCAGGGAATAGGGTTTCCACTGTGCGTCGACCACGCCGGCACGGTCCCACAGGGCACTGGTTTTCTCGACGGTCAATTCCCCGGCTGCCGCCACCCGCAAGACGAACGCCCGGGTCAACAACGTACCGGCTTGCAAGGCCGCCTGCGTGCCGTTGTCACCCACTTCCCCCGTGCTCGAGCGGGTAAACAACGCAGTCTCCGCCGCCGAGCCTGAAAACCGATAGCGCAGGATCGCCTCGTCGCGCATGCGGATGTACAACGACACGCCCAGGGTACATTGGGCCCCCAGCGCATACTGCCGAAATTGCGCGATATGCGTGGCCAGCTCCAACGGGCTGACAAAGTTCTTATACAGCCAGGTATCCAGGTCAGGGTATTGGCCGGGCAAGGGCCGGGAGTGAAAGTAGATACCCAGCAGGTGAAGCCCTGTCGGCAACAGGGGCAACTGATCGCTGACGGTACTGGTGAGTTCCGGCTGCGCCGCGACAAACAACTCTTGCAGATCATGCTTGAGCAACAGCACCCGCTGCCGGGCGGTGGGAGCGCGCTGAATGCGCGACCAGGCATACGACAACGCCTGCTCAGCGCTGGTAAACACTGGCCCGCAGGGCAATGGCATCGCTGGCGCACTGAAGGGCTGATAGGGTTGCCAGTCGGCGGGAACATCCCCTGTCGAACTGCCCCAGGCAGCGCTGGATTGCACAAAGGTCAACCGGCCCACCGCAGCCAGCTTTTTGTAGATGCCTTCCAGCGTGCCGTCATGGGCATGGGGCGAGGACCATGGCCCATTGGTGTCCAGCCAGTGCACAAACCCGGTCTCGGCGGCGGAGTTGCTGGGTGTGTAGCGCAACAGCGCGCCATCTGGCCCCGAGAGATAAGCCTGGGTAAAACGCGCACGGTCCTGGTGATTGAAGTAAATGTCCGGCGTGGAATAAAAACTCATGAACGCCTGCATCTGCTGCAGCGTCCACTTGGGGTAAGTACGTTTTACAAAGTCCAGAGAACTGGGGTGAGAGTGCAGGCTCGCCACAATCTGGTAGCCCTCGGGGTTCACGAACTCGCCGGCCGCATGTTCGCGGTCCAGCAACAGATTCCAGTCGAACGTGGTGGGCTTGCCCGCGCGCGGTTCGCTGGCAACGTACAGGTTATCGCTCAGGCGCCGCAGAATGACACTGGCGTACTCCACCTCACGCTGGCTACCGATTTGCTCGTGAATATAACGCGCGGCATCGTCAGTGCTGATAAAGGCGGGGCTGAGCTGCCCCAGTTTGGCGTGGCCGCGAGGCAGTGCCGCGCGTTTGTCACGCGCAGCAGAATCGTCCATGAAAGCACCTGGATAGTCGAAAGAAGTGACCATCGTGGGATACCCGTGCGCCAAGCTTGCGCTGCATATTGCTCCCGGCGCCCTTTTTTGAGGCGCGTCATGCCTGCGTCCTCTCTTGCAGCGCCAGGCTGGTGCATAACCGCCGCTGCCTGGCCCTGAATCCCCGTTAAAACCGTTGCGGCAGGTCGCAGGCACAGCCTTTGCAAAGCGCTGTGTATCTGCCCCATAACAACTATTGGTTTACGGAGATCGCACCATGAAGCGTCGCAGCTTGATCAAGGCTTTCACTTTGTCGGCATCCATTGCTGCCATGGGTTTGACCTGGACCGTCCAGGCCGCCGAGACCATCAAGGTCGGCATCCTGCACTCGTTGTCCGGGACCATGGCGATCTCCGAAACCTCGCTTAAAGACATGGCGCTGATGACCATCGACGAGATCAACGCCAAAGGCGGGGTGAACGGCAAGATGCTCGAACCGGTGGTGGTGGACCCGGCGTCCAACTGGCCGCTGTTCGCCGAGAAAGGCCGGCAACTGCTGACCCAGGACAAGGTGGCCGTGGTGTTCGGCTGCTGGACCTCGGTGTCGCGTAAATCGGTGTTGCCGGTGTTTGAAGAACTCAACGGCTTGCTGTTCTACCCGGTGCAGTACGAAGGCGAAGAGATGTCGCCGAACGTGTTCTATACCGGTGCGGCGCCGAACCAGCAGGCGATCCCGGCGGTGGAATACCTGATGAGCGAAGAAGGCGGCAGCGCCAAGCGCTTCTTCCTGCTCGGCACCGACTACGTGTACCCGCGCACCACCAACAAGATCCTGCGCTCGTTCCTGCATTCCAAAGGCGTGGCGGATAAAGACATCGAAGAGGTGTACACCCCGTTCGGCCACGCCGATTACCAGACCATCGTCGCCAACATCAAGAAGTTCTCCGCCGGTGGCAAGACGGCTGTGGTCTCCACCGTCAATGGCGACTCCAATGTGCCCTTCTACAAAGAACTGGCCAACCAGGGCCTGAAAGCCACCGAGGTACCGGTGGTGGCGTTCTCGGTGGGTGAAGAAGAACTGCGTGGCATCGACACCAAACCGTTGGTGGGCAACCTCGCGGCCTGGAACTACTTCCAGTCGGTGGAGAACCCGGTGAACCAGAAGTTCGTGGCCGACTGGAAAGCCTATGCCAAGAAACACAACCTGCCGGGCGCCGACAAAGCCGTGACCAACGACCCGATGGAAGCCACCTATGTGGGCATTCATATGTGGGCGCAGGCGGCGGAAAAAGCCAAATCCACCGACGTCGACAAAGTGCGTGAAGCCCTGGGCGGCCAGACCTTCGCCGCGCCGTCGGGCTTCACCCTGACCATGGACAAGACCAACCACCACCTGCACAAGCCAGTGATGATCGGTGAGATCCAGGCCGACGGGCAGTTCTCGGTGGTGTGGCAGACCGAAGCGCCGATTCGTGCACAGCCGTGGAGCCCTTACATTCCGGGCAATGACAAAAAACCGGACTATGCCGTGAAGAGCAACTAACGCCCCCACAGCTCGAATGTGGGACATGGTCACTGTGGGAGCTGGCTCCCACACAGCCTGCTCCCACACTGTCCCCGCATGACCAGGACATTTTTATATGCCCACTGCCCTCCACCGCCTCATCCTCGCCCTGCTGCTGTTGCTGCCCTTGGGCGCACACGCCAGCGACGCCGAAGACTTCCTTGCCGCCAACCCGGTGCAGCAAGCCAAACTCCTGCAGGACTGGGCCGCCAACCCCGACCCTGCGCGTATCGAGTTGGTCGATGCCCTTGAGCAAGGCCAACTCACGCTCAACGGCGAAACCAAGACCGTGCGTCTGAACAACCGCCTGCGCGGCTTGATCAATAACGTGCAAGCCAGCCTGCAACTGCTCGCCGCCGACCCCAAGGTGCGCCTGGACGCAGCGCGCACCCTGCAAAAAAGCGCGGTGCCTGCACAACTGAAATTCCTCGACCAGCAGGTCGCCGCCGAGACGGATGAACAGGTGCACAGCGCCCTCAGCCTGGCCCTGGCCAACCTGCAACTGGTCGATCCCGACCCGGTGGTGCGCCTGGCGGCCGTGCGCTTGCTCGGCAGCACCGGCGACCCGCTGGCCCGCACGCGCCTTGAAGCGCTGCTGGCGCCAGGCGTGGAAGCCGATGCCGCCGTGCACACCGCCGCTGAAACCAGCCTGGCTCAGGTCAAACGCAAACTGATGATGGGTGAGATCCTTGGCCAGGCGTTCAGCGGTATGTCCCTGGGCTCGATTTTGCTGTTGGCGGCCCTGGGCCTGGCGATCACCTTCGGCTTGCTCGGCGTGATCAACATGGCCCACGGCGAGATGCTGATGCTCGGCGCCTACTCCACCTATGTGGTGCAGTTGATGATGCAGCGCTATGTGCCCCAGGCCATCGAGTTCTACCCGTTGATCGCGTTGCCGGTGGCGTTCTTTGTCACTGCGGCCATCGGCATGGCCCTGGAACGCACAGTCATCCGTCACTTGTATGGCCGCCCACTGGAAACCCTGCTCGCCACCTGGGGCATCAGCCTGATGCTGATCCAGCTGGTGCGCCTGGTGTTCGGCGCGCAGAACGTCGAAGTGTCGAACCCGGCCTGGCTGTCCGGCGGCATCCAGGTATTGCCCAACCTGGTGCTGCCGTACAACCGCATCGTGATCATTGCCTTCGCGCTGTTCGTGGTGGTGCTCACCTGGCTGCTGCTGAACAAGACGCGCCTGGGCCTGAACGTGCGCGCCGTCACCCAGAACCGCAACATGGCCGCCTGCTGCGGCGTGCCCACCGGGCGCGTGGACATGCTCGCCTTTGGCCTCGGTTCCGGCATCGCGGGCCTTGGCGGCGTGGCGCTGAGCCAGATCGGCAACGTCGGCCCGGACCTGGGCCAGAGCTACATCATCGACTCGTTCCTGGTGGTGGTGCTCGGCGGCGTGGGCCAGCTGGCCGGCAGTGTCATGGCCGCCTTTGGCCTGGGGATCGCCAACAAGATTCTCGAACCCCAGATCGGCGCCGTGCTCGGCAAGATCCTGATCCTCGCGCTGATCATTCTGTTTATCCAGAAACGCCCGCAAGGACTCTTCGCACTGAAAGGACGGGTGATCGACTGATGAACCAGCCATTGATGCTTACGGCCACGCAAAAGGCCGGCCCCAAAGTCACGATGGCGGTAGGTGCAGTCATCCTGCTCCTGCTGCTGGCGTTGCCCCTGTGTTCGCTATTGTCTGCGGACAACCCGCTGCATGTGTCGGCCTACACCTTGACCCTGGTGGGCAAGATTCTCTGCTACGCCATCGTCGCCCTGGCGCTGGACCTGGTGTGGGGTTACGCCGGGATGTTGTCCCTGGGCCACGGTTTGTTCTTCGCCTTGGGCGGCTACGCCATGGGCATGTACTTGATGCGCCAGGCGTCCGGGGATGAGTTGCCGGCGTTCATGACCTTCTTGTCCTGGACCGAATTGCCCTGGTACTGGGCCGGCACCGACCATTTCCTGTGGGCGTTGTGCCTGGTGGTACTGGCCCCCGGTGTGCTGGCGTTGGTGTTCGGTTTCTTCGCCTTCCGCTCGCGGATCAAGGGTGTGTATTTCTCGATCATGACCCAGGCCCTGACATTCGCCGGGATGCTGTTGTTCTTTCGCAACGAGACCGGGTTCGGCGGCAACAACGGCTTTACCAACTTCCGCAGCATCTTAGGTTTTGGCATCACTGAACCGGGCACGCGGGCGGTGTTGTTTATCGCCACGGTGCTGTTGCTGGTGGCCAGCCTCTACATCGGCTGGCGCCTGGCGAAGAGCAAGTTCGGGCGTGTGCTCACCGCCCTGCGCGATGCCGAGAACCGCCTGATGTTCTGCGGTTACGACCCGCGCGGTTTCAAGCTGTTCGTGTGGGTATTGAGCGCGGTGTTGTGCGGCCTTGCCGGCGCGCTGTATGTGCCGCAGGTGGGCATCATCAACCCCAGCGAAATGTCACCGACCAACTCCATCGAAGCCGCCGTGTGGGTAGCGCTGGGCGGGCGGGGCACCTTGATCGGGCCGTTGCTCGGCGCCGGTGTGGTCAATGGCATGAAGAGCTGGTTCACCGTGGCCTTCCCCGAGTACTGGCTGTTCTTCCTGGGGGCGCTGTTCATCATCGTCACCCTGTACCTGCCCAAGGGCGTTATCGGCCTGCTGAAGAAATGAGGAACGTCATGCTTGAACCTATTTTCGACGCAGGCAGCGGCCGCGATGCGATTGGCATCGGCCAGGTCGCGGGCAAAGGGCTCAACACCCGTCACGGCACCATTCTGACCCTGGAAGATATCAGCGTCAGCTTTGACGGTTTCAAGGCCCTCAACGACCTGAACCTGTACATCGGCGTCGGCGAGTTGCGCTGCATCATCGGCCCCAACGGTGCGGGCAAGACCACGCTGATGGACGTGATCACCGGCAAGACCCGGCCCAGCCACGGCAAGGCCTGGTTTGGCGAAACCCTGGACCTGACCCGCATGAGCGAAGTGCAGATCGCCCAGGCCGGCATCGGGCGCAAGTTCCAGAAGCCCACGGTGTTCGAAGCCTTGAGCGTGTTCGAAAACCTGGAGCTGGCGCAGAAGACCGACAAGTCGGTGTGGGCCAGCCTGCGAGCGCGCCTCAACGGTGAGCAGAAGGACCGCATCGAAGAAGTGCTCGACACCATCCGCCTCACCGCTTCCGTGCATCGCCCCGCCGGTTTGCTGTCCCACGGCCAGAAGCAGTTCCTGGAAATCGGCATGCTGCTGATGCAAGACCCGCAACTGTTGCTGCTCGATGAACCGGTGGCAGGCATGACCGACGCCGAGACCGAGTTCACCGCCGAACTGTTCAAGCGCCTGGCCGGCAAGCACTCGTTGATGGTGGTGGAACACGACATGGGGTTTGTCGGCTCGATTGCCGACCACGTGACCGTGTTGCACCAGGGCAGCGTGCTGGCCGAAGGGTCGCTGGAACAGGTGCAGGAAAACGAGCGGGTGATCGAGGTTTACCTCGGCCGCTAACGCTGACACGAACGGCTGATCGTTCCCACGCTCCGCGTGGGAATGCCACGCTGGACGCTCCGCGTCCCGCTGCGCAACGGTGACGCAGAGCGTCACGGTATGTATTCCCACGCAGAGCGTGGGAACGATCACATTGAGGAGGTTTTGAGAATGCTGCAAGTCGACAAGCTGCACCAGTATTACGGCGGTAGCCATATTCTGCGCGGGCTGTCCTTCGACGTGAAGATCGGCGAAGTCACCTGCCTGCTCGGGCGTAACGGCGTGGGCAAGACCACCCTGCTCAAGTGCCTGATGGGCCTGTTGCCGGCCAAGGAAGGTGCAGTGAACTGGGAAGGCAAGGCCATCACCGGCTTCAAGCCGCACCAGCGTGTGCATGCCGGCATCGCCTACGTGCCCCAGGGCCGGGAGATATTCGGGCGGCTGACCGTGGAAGAAAACCTGCTGATGGGCCTGTCGCGCTTCCCCGGTTCCGAAGCCAAGGAAGTGCCGGCCTTCATCTACGATCTGTTCCCGGTGTTGCTGCAAATGAAGCATCGGCGCGGCGGTGACTTGTCCGGCGGGCAGCAGCAACAGTTGGCGATTGGCCGCGCCCTGGCCAGCCGCCCGCGCTTGTTGATCCTAGATGAGCCCACCGAAGGCATCCAGCCGTCGGTGATCAAGGAAATCGGCGCGGTGATCAAGAAGCTCGCGGAGCGCGGCGATATGGCGATCCTGTTGGTGGAGCAGTTCTATGACTTTGCCGCTGAACTGGCTGACCAGTACCTGGTGATGTCCCGTGGGGAAATCGTGCAGCAGGGCCGTGGTGAAAATATGGAAAGCGAGGGTGTGCGTGGGCTGGTAACCATCTAATCTGTAGCCTCCTAACGATAAGCACACACCATGAACCTGCCCGTTACCCCTGCCCTGTTCACCCCCAGCTGGCACGCCGAGCTGGAACTCGGCTATGCGCGTGTCAAAGACACCACACGCCCGGTACTGCGCCGCCACCTGGGCCCGCTACGGGTGCAAAAGCACCTGTACGCCGAAGGCCCCGAGGTGTGCCAGCACATCATCGTGCACCCACCCGGCGGGATTGCCGGTGGCGATCGCCTGGACATCAGCGCCCATGTCGGCACAGGAGCCTGGGCACAACTGACCAGCCCCGGCGCCGCCAAGTGGTACCGCGCCAGCGGCCCGGCGTTTCAACAACTGGAACTGACCGTGGAAGCCGGCGCGACCCTGGAATGGCTGCCCCAGGAAACCATCGTGTTCAGCGCCGCCCAGGCCGAACTCACCACGCGAGTCGAGCTGTTTGGCGATGCGCGGTTGTTCTATTGGGATGTGGTCGCCCTGGGCCGCCCGGCCAGTGGCGAACGGTTCGACCTGGGCCACTTTCAATCGCACCTGGACATTCGCCGCGACGGCCAGTTGCTCTGGCACGAGCGCCAGCGCATTGTGGGCGCCGATGGGTTGCTGGATTCGCCTATCGGGCTGGATGGGCAGCCGGTGTTTGCCACATTGTTGGTGACCGGTGAGATCGAACCTGAATTATTGGAACAATGCCGCTCACTGCCCCACGCGGTGCGCGGTGACCTGACCCAACTGCCCGGCTTGCTGGTGGCGCGGTGCCTGGCCAGTGAAGCGCTGCTGGCGCGGGGGTGGTTGATTGATTTATGGCGGCTTTTGCGACCGGCCGTACTCGGCAGGGAAGCGATATCACCAAGAATCTGGAGCACATGAAGATCAAACTGTGGAGCCAGCTCCCACATAAATCAGCTTCACATGGGATCTTCTATGTATTTAAGAATGAATTTTATGAAGGACCCTGAACCATGGACCTGACCCCTCGGGAAAAAGACAAACTGCTGATCTTCACCGCAGGCCTGGTCGCCGAACGGCGCCTGGCGCGCGGGGTGAAGCTCAACTACCCGGAGACCATCGCCTATATCTCCGCCGCCCTGATGGAAGGCGCCCGCGATGGCCGCACGGTGGCCGACCTGATGCACTACGGCACCACCCTGCTCAGCCGCGAACAAGTGATGGAAGGCATCCCGGAAATGATCCCGGATATCCAGGTGGAAGCTACATTCCCCGACGGCACCAAGCTGGTCACCGTCCACCAGCCCATTGCCTGAGGCGCGGCCATGATTCGTGATGCAACCGAACACGACCTGCCGGCGATTCGCGCCATCTACAACGATGCGGTGTTGAACACCACGGCGATCTGGAACGAGCAACCGGTGGACTTGGCTAACCGCCAGGCCTGGTTCAGTGCGCGCCAGGCCCAGGGCTATCCGATCCTGGTAGCCGTGGAAAATGACGAGGTCACCGGCTACGCCTCGTTCGGCGACTGGCGCCCCTTCGAAGGCTTTCGCTACAGCGTCGAGCACTCGGTATATGTGCGCAACGACCAGCGCGGCAAAGGCCTCGGTCCAGGGCTGATGGCGGCGTTGATCGAGCGCGCTCGCACCTGTGGCAAACATGTGATGGTCGCGGCCATCGAAAGCGGCAACCTGGCCTCGATCCGCCTGCACGAACGCCTGGGTTTTATCACCACCGGGCAAATGCCCCAGGTGGGTATCAAGTTTGGCCGCTGGCTCGACCTGACCTTTATGCAACTGACCTTGAACCCGGGCGCACAACCGCCCAAGGAGTGACATCGATGAGCGCTGCACAACTGCGTCGAGTCAATGCGGAAAGCTTTGCCCATTACCGCCGGGGCTTGATCGAGCTGTTGCTGGACGCGGTGCAGCATGGCGCTTCGGTGGGCTTCATGGCCGACTTCGATGAGGCCCAGGCCCGGGACTACCTGAGCAGCGTGCAAGCCGGTGTCGAGGACAGCAGCCTGCTGCTGTGGGTGGTGGTGCGCGACGAGCAGGTGATCGCCAGCGTGCAATTGGCGCTGTGCCAGAAAGCCAACGGCCTGAACCGCGCCGAGGTGCAGAAGTTGCTGGTGCACAGCAGCGCCCGTCGCCATGGCCTGGGCCAGCAATTGATGAATACCCTGGAACTCGCCGCGCGCCAGCACAAGCGTGGCCTGTTGTACCTGGACACCGAGGCCGGCTCCGGCGCCGAAGCCTTTTACCAGTCGCTGCGCTACACCAAGATCGGTGAGCTGCCCGACTATTGCCAAAGCCCGGACGGGCGCTACAGCCCGACCGCCATCTACTTCAAGACCCTGGGGCAACCTGCATGATTCCTGGTGAATATCAGATCCAGCCTGGCGAGATCGAACTGAATGTCGGCCGCCGCACCGTCACCCTCGGCGTAGCCAACAGCGGCGACCGGCCGATCCAGGTGGGCTCGCATTACCACTTTTTCGAGACCAATGACGCGCTGGAATTCGACCGAGCGGCCAGCCGTGGCATGCGCCTTAATATTCCGGCGGGCACGGCGGTGCGGTTTGAGCCGGGGCAGCGTCGGGAGGTGGAGTTGGTGGAGTTGAGTGGTGCAAGGCGGGTATTTGGGTTTGCAGGGCGGGTCATGGGCGACCTTTAGGGCCTCATCGCAGGCAAGCCAGCTCCCACAGTTGGAATGCATTCCCCTGTGGGAGCTGGCTTGCCTGCGATAGCGATTTCACATTCAACACCTATTGTTCAGGGCACACACATGAAAATCACCCGCCAAGCCTACGCCGACATGTACGGCCCCACCGTCGGAGACAAGGTGCGCCTGGCCGACACCGAGTTGTTCGTCGAAGTCGAGCAGGACTTCACCATCTACGGCGAAGAGGTCAAATTCGGCGGCGGCAAGGTAATCCGCGACGGCCAGGGCCAGAGCCAATTGCTCGCCCATGAAGTGGTCGACACGCTGATCACCAACGCATTGATCATCGACCACTGGGGCATCGTCAAGGCAGACGTTGGCTTGAAGAATGGCCGCATCCACGCGATTGGCAAAGCCGGTAACCCGGACATCCAGCCCGGCGTGACCATGGCCATCGGCGCCAGCACCGAAGTGATCGCCGGGGAAGGCATGATCCTCACCGCCGGCGGCATCGACTCCCACGTGCATTTCATTTGCCCACAGCAGATCGAAGAGGCCCTGACCAGCGGCGTCACCACCATGATCGGCGGCGGCACGGGGCCGGCCACCGGCACCAATGCCACCACCTGCACCTCCGGCCCGTGGCACCTTGCGCGGATGCTGCAGGCCAGCGATTCGTTCCCGATGAACATTGGCTTTACCGGCAAGGGCAACGCCAGTTTGCCCGAGCCGCTGATCGAGCAGGTCAAGGCCGGTGCTATCGGCTTGAAGCTGCACGAAGACTGGGGCACCACGCCCGCCAGCATCGACAACTGCCTGAGCGTCGCTGACCAATATGACGTGCAGGTGGCGATCCACAGCGACACCCTCAATGAGTCCGGCTTTGTCGAAACCACCCTCGCCGCGCTCAAGGGCCGCACCATCCACACCTACCACACCGAAGGCGCCGGTGGCGGGCATGCGCCGGATATCATCAAGGCCTGCGGTTTCCCCAATGTGCTGCCCAGCTCCACCAACCCGACGCGGCCGTTCACGCGTAATACCATCGACGAACACCTGGACATGTTGATGGTGTGTCACCATCTGGACCCGAGCATTGCCGAAGACGTGGCCTTCGCCGAAAGCCGCATCCGCCGCGAAACCATCGCCGCCGAAGACATCCTGCACGACCTCGGCGCGTTCTCGATGATCAGCTCCGACAGCCAGGCCATGGGCCGTGTCGGTGAGGTGATCACGCGCACCTGGCAGACCGCCGACAAGATGAAAAAACAGCGTGGCCCTCTGCCGGGCGATGGCCCGGGCAACGATAACTTCCGCGCCAAACGCTACATCGCCAAGTACACCATCAACCCGGCGATCACCCACGGTATCAGCCATATCGTCGGCTCCATCGAAGTCGGCAAATGGGCCGACCTGGTGCTGTGGCGGCCGGCTTTTTTCGGCATCAAGCCCACGCTGATTCTCAAGGGCGGCGCCATTGCTTCGAGCCTGATGGGCGACGCCAACGCCTCGATCCCGACGCCGCAGCCGGTGCATTACCGCCCCATGTTCGCCAGCTTCGGCAGCTCCCTGCACGCCACCAGCCTGACGTTTATCAGCCAGGCCGCGCAGGCGGCCGGACTGCCCGAGGCCCTGGGCCTGAAGAAGCAGATCGCGGTGGTCAAGGGTTGCCGCGATGTGCAGAAAACCGACCTGATCCACAACGATTACCTGCCGGATATCGAGGTTGACCCGCAAACCTATCAGGTCAAGGCTGACGGTCAGTTGCTGTGGTGCGAACCGGCCGAGGTGTTGCCGATGGCCCAGCGGTACTTCCTGTTCTAGAGAATGGCGCTGATCGCTTGATCGGTCAGCGTCTGGTTCAAGGTGATCAGGTCGGCATTGATGCGGCCAAAGGTGTCATCGTAGTCTTGCTGGGACATCAACTGCCCCGGTTCACTTTCCGAAGCCGATCGGCCCAGGCGCCGGGCCGCCTGGCTGATGGTTTGACGCAGGGCCTGCCTCGCTCTCTCGGGGAGGTGGGCAGCGGCGGCCCATTGTGCCTGCGCGGCCTGATAGTCGATCAGTGCATCGAACTTTGCGGCAATCGGCGCGTAGTCAGCGGAATGAGCGCGCTGCAGAAAGTCGGTCCACATCGGTTGCTCCAGCAGGTTGCCACGCAGCAGTTCGCCTTGGTCCAGCAGTTGTACGCGGTTGAATGCCGTCTCGACCATGGGCGCCGTCACATAATCCTCGCGGAACATCATGCTCCGCGATTGCCAGGGCAGGTCCAGGCGGGTTGCCAGTGGCGTTGTGTACGCCAGGTAGATCTCGACTTCGTCGATATCGGCGATCACATTGCCGTGGGCATCGTAATGATCGACGCGTGCGCCTTGCGCGTCGTACTCCGGAAACTTGACGCCGTCGGCCTGCAGTTGGGACACGCGCTCATGGGCGATACGGCCCAACTCATCGAGCCGCCACTTGCCCCTGGCCAGGTTGAAGACAGCCTTGCGCACGGAGGCCACATCCTCGCTGAAGTACGCCGACCAATGCAGCACGGCAACGCCCATCGCATTGAACATCTGGGCTCCGGCGTCCACGCAGGCTGCGGGGTCCCTGGCCATCAGGAACAGTTGCTCGCGCAACTGGGCATCCTCGCCCATGGCCTCGAGCATGCGCCAGACCTTCGCTGTCAGCTCTGGCAACCACACACCGCTAGCGGCTGTCGCATCCCCCGAACGCCTGACGGCACGAAGAAGATTGAAAAAACCCTCGGAGCCAAACGACTCTTCCAACATGTCCCACAACACTTGCCTGGAGGGCCACTCCTGCGCCGAATAACCGGTTTTCCACTGCTGGCTGTCCAGCGCCCCTCTCTTGGGCAACTGGCGATCCGGATCGCGGCCAGCGGCCTCGATGTACCGCTTGAATTGAGCAAGCAGCTCAGGCGTCAGCTCTTCACGGGTGAGGAAGGTTTTCGCCACAATCAGTGCCTTATCCGAGCCCGGCGCGAACTCGGGAATCCGCGCTATTGGGTTCTGCCGCATATCCAGAATGAAATTTTCCGGCCTGGGCACACGGAACACACTGGCAGGCCACTCCTCCAGGCTTGTGTCATTAAGCAGCAAGGTCTGTAAGCGCGGCATGCGCCCGACATCGGGTGGCAAGCCGAGTGGGTTCATGTCCAAAAACAACTCCTTGAGATGCACCCGATCTTTCAAGCGCAGGACGTCTTCAGGCGTCAGGACAATATCGTTGCCGCCCAAATGCAAGCGCTGCAGATGCGGCATGTGTTCGATGGCGGACGGCAGGCGTGTCAGTTGAGCAGCCTCGATCCCCAATCGACGCAGCCCGCGAAAGTTCGCGAGCAATGGCTGCACGTCCGCATCCGCCAGCTCCGAGCCTGCGGTTCCGACAATGCCCAGGTAACTGACATGGTCGAAGTCTGCGGTCAGCGCGGGCAAGGTCCGTAACTGCTGCGCCAGGTCCTCTTCCAACCATTCGATTTTCTGCCCCAAGAGCCGCCCACTTCTGTCGTAGTGCCGTGGGCCAACCTTTCGCCAGGCGTCATCCAGCGCTGCATAAATCTTGCGCCTGGCCCTTAGCATCTTGCGATGCTGTTCACCAAACGCCTCCATGCCCTCGGGTTGTGTGCTCAGCCATTTATGCAAGGTGGATTGCAGGGTCTTGTGCTCTTGCTCCAGCGCGCGCAGCCAGCTCAGATCCAGCGCGCCGCGCTCGTTGATCATGGCGAGCATTTCGTCCCGGGTGATCTCCGGGTACAGGCTGCGAATCCGTTCCCGTGTGATCCTCTCCCAATCAGTGCCACCCCGCCCGCTCAATGGATAGCCGCGACGCTCACCCGGCAACACGCTCGGCGGTCGAAAAAACGCCAGTTTTTCCGGCGACATGCCCAAGGCTTTGCGCAACGGTACTCGGCCTATTGCATGCTGCTTGATCAACCCCTTCAATTGCTCACCCTGGCCGACGTGGGGCACGCCAATCGCGTTGCGATGGGCATCGGTCAACGCATGCTGCAAAGCACCATAGAAACCATTGAGCCCATGCAGGTGCTGGCCGCGCTCATCAAAGGCTTGGTAGCGCCCATCCTCCACGCGCACCAGCACCTTGCGATTGCTCGCCTCCAGAGGGCCAAAGCTGGCGCGCAGCGGGCCTTCAAGCCGGCCTTCGCGAACTTCCAGACGCAGATTGTCCGACCAGCCGGGAAGCGCCGCCAGTGTGTTGAGGGCCAGGGTTTCGGTGTCTGGGCCGGCCAACGCGTCGAGGTACAAGCCTTCATACGCGAGGGTCAGGCGCATTTGCTGCTGCGCCCGGCGCGCCTTTTCAGCGAGCCGCAGGGGAATGCGCTTGGCGCGGTTCATCGTGTCGCGCTCGCTCGGCGTCGCGTCCACCAGCACTTCGCGCGCCAAAATCGTCGGCACGCCACTGAAGTCGCGCTGGATCAGCATAATCGCGGTGTCGGAGGGTGGCTGCTGCTCGACGTAGATACTCTTCATCAACCGCTCGCGCACCTCGATGGCCCTTTGTTCGAGTTTCAATCTCAGGGCCTCGGTTCTCGCCTCGGGTGTGCGGGCGGTGTAACTGCCCACCAGAGCATCGCGCTGAGGTTCGCTGAGCGCTTCGATAATGCGTATGGGCAACTGGCCGCTCATCAAATCGGCGCGGTGGACCTGCACGGTGTCCGCCGCCGCGGCCTGCTGATTACCGTATTTGATCGACGGCCCGCTCAACTCGGTGCCGGCAAATGCCTCGATCGCCTTGCTCGCTGGCCATCCCGGCAACTCCACCGCCAGGGATGCGGCATAGCTGCACAGTGCGCTGCTGAGCGAGCCCTGGCGAATGCCGTCGGCGACGTTCACCGCATCGCGATACGCCCTGAACTGGCGCAGGGTGTCGAGCAGGATCGCCGGTACCGCCTCGCCTTCCACATGCACGCGGCGCAGCACGTCCTCACTCACAGCCGCCACGCTGCGCGCCTGCTCCAACTCGGCATCGCTGAAGCCGTCCGTCACCGGGCCCAATCGCCGCATCAACGTAGCGCCTTCCCAGGTGTGCGGGCGTTCCACTTCATGGTTCCACAGGCCAGCGCTGTTGCTCTTCAATATCGGTTGATAGGCCTCGGCGCGTGTGGGATGGAGGATGCGGTATTGCTCGGTCAGCGGGTCTTGTTGCACGGCATAGCGTTTACCCTCCAATGGCAGCACGGTTTGGCCGTTGTGCCGGTGCAGGCCCTGCTCATCCGCCGCCACCGCTGGTAACGAAGAGGAGTGCTCGTAGGCCGACAGGTCGGGATTCCACAGCCGGGTCTTGCCACTGGGCAAGGTGACAGCCTTGAGCTGCTCGATAAACGGCGAGACGGTAAAATGAAACACCGCCGCCTGTGCGGCCAGCGTCGCCAGGTTTTCCACCACATCGGTAATGTGCGCCCAGCCCGCTTCACGGTCGCCTTCGCTCAGCTCGATGACACCTTCGATGACTTCGTAAAGTAGTTGCCCGGCCATCGCCACAGCCATCACCACACCCAGCGGCGGCACCGCCATGGCCACCAGGTTCAGGCCGAACAGGCCGATACTCAGGTAATGCGCAGCGCGCAGTGAACGCGAGGCCTCATCGACATCGGCGGTGCTCACCGCACGATGCCGGGCGTTCTCGAACAGCCGCGTACGCAGGCTGCCCAGGCGATAGGTCCACAGGTCTGCAACTTGCCATAGGTCCGTCAGGGTGTGGGCGCGAATGTCGAATTCAGGGGCAGTGGCATGCACGCGCACGTAGGGCTGGGGTTCGCCCAGTGCCGAAGGCGTGGCAAAGGACGGAGAAGTCAGCAAGCGCCCCCACTCCGATCGCAAGGCCTGTGCACCAAACGGCTGGGGAGGTGCGTCCAGCACCAGTTCGGTCAGTCGTTTGTAGTAGTAGGCGCGGTCTTTGTCGGCAACGAACCGGGCAAAAAAATGCTGGTTCGGCGTAGCCTTCCAGCCTTGGGAGCGGTCAGCTTGCTGGGTGGTTTTCGCGCTCAGGCGCTCGGTCAAATCATTGCGAAAGTCATTGAAGCTTTCATAACGCTTGATGGGATGGTCGGGGTCATCGGGAATATAGACGATGACCCAGCAGGTGTAGCCAGGCTTGGCGCAAGTGTCGATGACCAGGCAATCGTGCACATGCAGGTTCATCAGGCTCAGGCTGCGATACCCGATGGGCTTACCGTCGCTGAGAATATGTTTTTCCCCGGCCGCCACCCGCATCAGCAGCGCGTGGTCGCTGTCGCCAATGTCGCCTTTGAGCAACGCCAGGTACGCCGCCGCCTTGAAGGCGGCTTTCTGATGCCGGACGTAACGTTCGCGCAGTTCGGCTTGGGATTTGGCGTCGTCAGGTTTCAACTGTGCCTTGAGGTGAGCCTGGTACTGCTTGCCCAGGTCCAGGTCTCGGCACAGCTGGGTGAACGCATGAATCTTCAGGGTCGTGGTGTGGCGCTCGAAATGATCGCGCACGTCCGGTTGGGTAATGAAACCTGAGGCGCTGTTGAAATAGCCCTCTCGAGTCTCCCGTTGCTCAAAGTTGCCGAGGGCAGCGTGCAGCAGGGAGAACGTTTTGACCCTGAAGCCACCGGTCTTCACGCCAAAGGCATCTTCGACCGGTACATACAGGCGCAACCAGGTTTGATTGACGTCCAGCTCATGGCCGATAGCCTTTAGCTTGGCTTCCAGCAAGGGTTGGGCAAACGCTTGCTCCGAGCGTATGTGACTGAAGGTTTTCTCCAGCTCGTTGAGCGAATCGCAACGGGCATCCAGCAGCACTTTGAGCTGATCTTTACGGGCTTGGGAAGCGGCGTCATACCAGCGGGGAATGGCCGGCGGCGTATCTTTGAGGGCCTTGCGGCGGGAGGGCGAACTGTTGACCAGGCAAGTGGGAATCGCCTGTTTGATCAGCTCGTAATGTTGGCCCTGCTCACCGGGAAGCGGAGTGGCGGGGGGGGGGGGCTGGAAGAGCGGGGACTTTTTTTTTTTTACAATTCCCCGGCCCCCCGGCGAGTGGTGGGGGTTGTTTTTTGCTCTTCTTGTTTTATAAAAAAAAACACG
>NZ_WKCD01000009.1:0-64573 GCF_021606625.1 Pseudomonas sp. PA-4-8C | reverse complement strand
GTCGCAGATCGGTCGCCAGCGCCTGGGCATCATGCGCGAAACCAACGACGGTTTTGTCATCGCCGAAAAAGACCTCGAACTGCGCGGCCCCGGTGAAATGCTCGGCACGCGCCAGACCGGCCTGCTTCAATTCAAGGTCGCCGACCTGATGCGCGATGCCGACCTGCTGCCCGCCGTGCGCGATGCTGCGCAAGCCTTGCTCGAACGTTGGCCCGATCACGTCAGCCCCTTGCTCAACCGCTGGCTGCGCCACGGCCAGCAATACGGTCAAGTGTGACGCCTGACGCACTTATCCGACCAACACCCGTATCAAGCTGGTTATACTCCAATGACTGTAAGAAATTGGATCAGGCCATGTCAGAAGTTGCCCTCGCCACAGCCCCACTGACCGCCCCGCCGGTCATTCGGGCGCTGCTCGCAAAGCTCGCCATCCCCTACACGGAAGTCCTCGAACAGCCTGGCCTGAACCCTGCCCGAAAGGTCCAGGCGGTATTGCTTGAGGATGCGGTTGGCGCGCTCATGGTGCTGTTCCCCCAAAGCCAGTTGCTGGACCTCAACCGCCTCGCCGAACTCACCGGTCGCCGCCTCACGGCCGTAGCCCCCGAGCGGGTCGAGCGCATGCTGGGCAAGCATGACCTGAGCCTGCTGCCAGGCTTGCCGCCACTGACCAGTTCGCCATGCCTGTACGAAGGCCGTATGCTCAATGAGCCGAGCCTGCTGGTGCATTCGGGCGAAGCCGGGCTGTTGCTGGAAATCCCCACCGACGCCTTCAAGAGCCTGCTCACCAAGGCCAGCGCCGCGCAGTTCGGTGAACCCTTGAGCAACATCCGCCCGAACCTCGACCGCCCCAATGATGACCGCGAGGAAATCACCCAGGCGATGCAAGCCTTCACCGCGCGCCGTATCCAGCAACGCCTGGAAGCGACCATCGAGATTCCGCCGCTGGCCGACACCGCACAGAAGATCATCAAGCTGCGTGTCGACCCCAACGCCACCATCGACGACATTACTGGCGTGGTGGAAACCGACCCGGCCCTTGCCGCCCAGGTCGTCAGCTGGGCCGCGTCGCCCTACTACGCCTCGCCGGGCAAGATCCGCTCAGTCGAAGACGCCATCGTGCGCGTATTGGGCTTTGATCTGGTAATCAACCTGGCCCTGGGCCTGGCCCTGGGCAAAACCCTGAGCCTGCCCAAGGACCGCCCGCACCTGTCCACGCCGTACTGGCACCAGTCGATCTACACCGCCGCTGTGATTGAGGGCCTGACCCGCGCCATGCCCCGCGCCCAGCGCCCGGAGGCCGGCCTGACCTACCTGGCAGGTTTGCTGCACAACTTCGGCTACCTGCTGCTGGCCCACGTGTTTCCGCCGCACTTCTCGCTGATCTGCCGGCACCTGGAGGTCAACCCGCACCTGTGCCACAGCTACGTCGAGCAACACTTGCTGGGCATCAGCCGCGAACAGATCGGCGCCTGGTTGATGCGTTACTGGGACATGCCGGACGAACTGTGCACCGCCCTGCGCTTCCAGCACGACCCCACGTATGACGGGCAATACGCCGAATACCCGAACCTGGTGTGCCTGGCGGTGCGCCTGTTGCGCAGCCGGGGGATTGGCTCCGGGCCGGATGAATCCATTCCGGACGCACTGCTTGAGCGCCTGGGTTTGAGCCGCGAGAAGGCGGAGGATGTGGTGGGTAAAGTGTTGGATGCCGAGGTGCTGTTGCGCGAATTGGCTTCGCAGTTCAGTCAGGGATAGACCTGCTGCCTGCGATGAATCCAACGCGGTGCATCTGAACGCTCTACGTCTTTGACGCTCGTTCCCACGCGGGGCGAACCAGTTGGGAACAGAACGCAGATCAGTCGTGGTTCTTATCAATCAATGTAAACACCAACGCTTTTACCTGAAAAGTGGAGGTGTACTTGCAAACCAGCTTGGTATTCGGATGTGTGCTTGGATCAAGATGATAGGCATCCCACCCTCCAGTCATACCCCCGGGCTGTGGCATTTTTACAGGAACACCTGATTCTACAGGGACGCCGAAATGCGACCGAATGTCGGATTTCGTCATCGTAGAAGCGAGAGGTTTGGGCAGCTCGCCCTTATATTCCAATGTCGACGGAGTGCTTTTAATCAGAGTGATGAACAGCGCTTCCAATCGCTTGGTTTCTGCCCAAAAACTCAGGGAAAGTCCCCATGCAGGTTCTAAGTGCAAGCGATCCCGCCCGTCATAGAGTTCTTGTAATGGCTGGTTCGGTATCAGCCCTTCAGTAATCAAATCTTCGTAGCGTTTGCCCAGATTTCTGATCCAGCCGTTAATAGTTTGCGCACTCATCAATACCACCCCTGTTCTTTACTGAGCCTATCCAGTTGCTCCCGAGCCACTTCGACGTCTGCTTCGGTGAAGCCTTCCTCCAGAAGTCCGCGTTTAATCGCATTGAAGTTGCTGTCCACTGCGGCCCTCAGGTCGGAGGCATCCTGCATCTGCTTTGCTTTGGTACTACGCCCGCCGTAGGTCTCACTATATTTTTGGTGGACTCGGGCAGGAATAGCGATGCTTGGGGCTCGCCGAAGGTAATCCCTTATTTCCCGTGGATCCATTTCTCCGTCAAGTTTTAGCAAAACAGCTTCAAGCACTTTACGAGCCGGAAGATGATCGATGTCATAGCCGTCTTTGGTGCTGCGACTGCTCAAGTCGTCATATGGCCCAACTTCCAGTGGGTTAACCATTGGCTTGGCAAACACCAAATACAACGGCGGCATACCCGAGTCAGCAGGAAACGAAATGATCGTATCCTGCCAGGTAACTTCGTCAGCTTCCCGGCCAGGGTAGTGGCTGATTGCCGAGTCTTGCCCTACTGCAATCGGATGAACGAACAAATTATCCAGGCGCTCCTGTGCAACCGGATTCGGACTCGGCGCGTTGACCACCGGCCCATTGTTCGGCGTCCACGTGATGCTGATGCCATCCAGCACCGCCACCATCGCGCTTTTGTCCACATTCCACCGGGCTTGTGCAACCGGCACACGGTCGGCGCCACTGCCAGGTTGGGTATGTATGCCGTAAACACGCAGTTCACCGAACTCATCCTGGCGAAACTAGAACCGCACTCGCGTACTGGCCAAGCGCATCCCTTCCAACTGCCCCGGGGTGTACAGCGTTGAATCACCGATATCGCGTGGCCAGAAAGCCAGCAGCATGAGGTTGAGGGCGGAGCTGGCGCCGGCCAACCCTCGTACAGCCCAGGCCCCGAGGTCGCTGCCGAGTGTGCCTGCAACCCTGCCGACGGCGCCCGTGGTACCGGTTGAAGCCATGAGGGCCGTGGTGCCAAAGTTTTTGGCGCTTTCCGGGGCGGTGCCCGCAGCTGTAGAACCGGCCGGTATCGAAACGCAGGATTTGGCGAAAACGCAGGCATCAGCGGCACGATTCGGCGCAACGGGCGCGGAAAACCTGGAAGGGGGCAAGGCGGATGCCGTCGGCCCCATTCCAGCGGAGGTGAATCGTTGAGGCTGTGGACCGAACTGCTGAGATTTGAAGTTCTGATTGGCAATCAACTCCGGCGGCGGATCGCATTTGCAGATACACAGATCCCCCTCCAACGCCGCTTGCTTGCCGTTCCACTCTTCGTGCAAATGAGGGCCGGTAAGCGCGATGAAGCCTTCAGTGCCGCAAGCCGGACAAGCGACCCGGTCACCCTCCCTTGAGATCATTTCGCCGTTGAAACTGGTGCCCTCACAACCGCTGGTTACCTTGCCACCCGCCGTGGTGGTTGAGCCCGTGGTGATGTTGTAGCGCCTCACATTGGGTTCTCCATGCAGTCGATGAGGTCGGCGTTGGTCGGTCCAACTGGCTGCTGAACTTGAGAATCAATGATCTTCATGTTGAGTCCTTTTTTAGCGCGCAGGGATGCTCAAACGCGGTCGTTGCGTTGTTATGCAAAGGGAAGGGCGCCGAAATGGCGCAAGGGAGATGTTGCTGACGAGCGCAAAGCCAAACAACTGTCCGTTCGGCTAGGTAGTGGGAAAAACAGAAACGTCTTACAAGGCTTTGAGGTTGTCCCTAGGACACTCGACCTCTAGTCTTCGTACACCGCTGCACACGCAGCGGTTGGGCGTCGCGGCCCGGTTTAATCAGACGCAAAGTGCCATTTCCGCTTTTAGATGACGCCTTTTTATCGTCTACTGTGCGGCGTTATGGTGGCTGTGCGCGGGATACCTTCGGGTATGCCGGTTTCCTGATTCCGGTCCGCGAACCTGCGTACAGCTACCACCCGATCGCGTCGCGGCGATCTGTGGCAGCTCCACTTAAATCAGGAAGTTCACGATGATCCAACCTACCCCCCATCCCCCCATCCGCTTGTTCACTGTAGCCGCAGGCATCAGTACCGAAGACCTGTTGGTCAACCTCAGCGAAACACTGGCCTCGGCCAATGCGCTGAGTTGCGATCTGGCCTTTGACCTTGAAGGGCCAAAACGAGAGGAACTGCTGGGCCTTGCGCAGTTAATCGAACTGGCACAGTTGCTAGCTGATCGGGTACTCACTGTCTCTGGGCAAGTAACCCGGTGAGATGACGGGCAATACCCCGAGAACCTGGTATGTCTGGCGGTGCGCCTGTCGCGCAGCCAGGGGTAAGCCCGCCGCCTGTTACACCGCTATCGCAGGCAAGCCAGCTCCCACAGTTGACCGTATTTCAAAGTTCTGTGGGAGCTGGCTTGCCTGCGATGAATCCAAGGCGGTGTCCCTGAACATCCCCCCTCAATGTAGGAGCGAGCTTGCTCGCGAAAAACCTGAGAACACCGCGGGGCGGCAGGCAACCCGCGTCATCGTTACTTCTTTTTCTTCGGCTTCAGATACTTGGTCAGCCCCTGGAACCAGATCACCAGTGCCGGGTTGCCCTTGATCTGGATCGACTTGTCCTGAATCCCCGTCATGAACGCCAGTTGCTTGTTCTTCGCCTGCATCGTGGCGAAGCCGTAGGCGGCATCCTTGAAGGCAATCGCGAAGGCCGGCGCCGGGTGGACACCTGAGCGGCTGGTGATGCGCTGGTCTTTGACGATGAAGTGACGGGCAACCTTGCCGTCGAGGGTCTGCAGCTGGAAGGCCAGGTCTTTGTCACCCAGTTGCTGCTGGAAGGCGGGGTTGGTGCGGCTGGCTTTGCCCATCATCAGGCCCAGCACCCACAGGAGAAGACGAAATTTCATGCACACGGCCTCGGTGTATTTATTGGAGTGGCCGCAGCAGTGTAACCATTTGCAAAAAGAACGCCACCGATCTCGCGCTTTAGGCGCAGATCGGTTGGCGTTTAACGCTTATAGCAACAAGTACTTAAACGTTAGGGCAAGGCACTGGCGCCCAGTCGGCCAGGTTTGGATTGCGGCAGGTCGCTTCGATCTGGGTCTTGCCCGCACTGGCGACCTGCTTGCTTTCAGCTTGCTTGGCCTGCACGGTCTGGATGCTGCGCTCGGTGGTTACCGCTTCTTTCGGCACTGTCGGCAGCACCGGCTTCTTGGCCGGTTTGACGGCTTTCTTGCCCTTGGCCGGAGCGACCACTGGCGTGGTATCGGCGGTGGCCACGGTCACCACATCGCTGCGCTGTACGCCGACCTGTTGCAGGTCTTTCTCGTAGGCCTGGGTGTAGTTGTTCAAGTCTTCGCTGGCTTTGCCGTTGACCGTCACGATCAGGTCATTGGATTCTTTCAGGCCCGCGACGATTTCCGCCAGGCGCTTGCGGCCTTCGGTGTCGTTGACGGTCTTGGCCTTGCGATCAGCCACCAGCTTGGTGAATGCGCTCTGGTAGCACTGCTGCGAGGCCTTGGCATAGGCGGTGCTGCGGTCGATGTCCGAGGCGCTTTTGTTGAAGTCAGTGGAGTAGGACGCGATGCGCTGGTTGTCATCGGTGATCTGCTTCTGGCGCTCGGTGTAGTACCCCGCCGCGCCGCCAGCCAGGGCGCCGCCTGCGGCACCGATTGCGGCATTGCGGCCACGGCTGTCCTTGTCGCCGGTCAGGGCGCCCAGCAGGGCACCGCCGGCCGCGCCGAGGGCTGCACCGGTGACGACCGACTTGGTCATGTCCGAATCGGTGGCGCGCAGGTGCTGCACCGGCTCGTAGCAGTTGGGGTAGTACTCGACCTTGGTGCTCGACGCTACCTTGGACGCAGGCGACGTAGCGCAACCAGTCAACACGGTGCTGAAACCAGCTTCGATCAGCAGCAGGTGACGCTTGGAAACCGCCTTACGGGAAAAAAGCATAGATGTGATCTCTGTTAAGTTTGACTTGCCCAGCACGGCCCACCGCCGCCTGAGTCCCTTCCAAGCTCGCTAGACAGCCAACGATCAAGACCGCTGACCGCTCGCTGCGAGCAATTCCTTCAAGATCGTTGCCGGATCGGCCCGCTGTTGCTTGCGGTAGTTGCCGACATGGCGAACGAACAGTGTCGCGCGCGTCACCAGGCTCTTGCCGAGCACTGGCTTGCGATCCAACTCTTCCTTGATCCGTTGAAACTGCGCCTGGATCACCGCATCGGTGTAGCGCGTGCCGGTGGCCAGGTTGTCGATGTAAATCGCCACCGCGCCGTCCAACGCGCTGCGTCCATTGGTGATGGCCATGTCGAACAGCTGCGTGCTGGCCTCGTCCTTGCTGTCCACCGCCTGCTGGCGACTCTTCTGCAGGTTGGCCAGGCGGATGTTGTAGTTGCTGATGGTCTCGGCCACCAACGCCGCCGACTGGATCAAATTGCCCGCCGCTTCTTCGCGTTGCTGGGCGATCAGCGACACGTTGCGCTTGAGCTCTTCGTTGACCAGGCCCAGTTCGGCTTGCAGCTTGGGATCGACACTGGCGGCGATGATGCTGTCCAGGCGTTTGGTCGGGTCCTGGGCGTCGTCGATGGCGTCGGTCAGGGAGGCCAGGCGGCCTTCCTTCTGCCACTGGGCGAACAATTCCTTGTAACGCGAGCGCGGCGCCGACAACGCGCCAATCGCCACGCGAAAACCGGTGGTCTCGTTGCTTTGCTCGGTGCCATCAGCGGCAAACAGCGGGTATTCGCGGCGCATGCCGGTGAACAACGTGCCCTCGCCTTCCAGGTAGTTGCCGCCCTTGACCACAAAGCCGCCGTAGGTGCCCTGGCGGCGGCCGGCGTGGACCAGTTGGAAGGATTCCTGGACCATTTCCGCGGCGTTGCCGATCACGTCGAACATGCCGATGGGGTTAGGCAATTTGGTACCGATGGGCATCAACCGCGCCGCCTGGCCGGTGCCGCCGGCCACTTGGTTGAACACCGCGTAATCGGCCAGCGGGCCATCGCTTTCACTGCCTTCGGCGCGCCGTGGATACAGGCGGCCTTCGAGGTCCTGGCGGCTCACCGCCTGGCCGCCGCGTGCGGCGTACTCCCACTCCACTTCGGTGGGCAGGCGCACGAAGCCCAGGCCGCCGTCTTCGGCCGACGCACCGCGCCCGCTTACCGGCAGCAGTTCGCGGTGATATTTCATCAGCCAGGCGCTGTACACCGCCGAGAAACGCTCGGCTTCAAAGCGCGACAGCTTCACCTTGGGCAAACGCCCGGCCATGCCCGTGGGCGCCTCACATGCGGGAGCCGGTTCACCGCTGGCCAGGGATTGCGCCTGGGCCATCACCTGGGCGTATTGGCGAGCAGTCACTTCGTATTTACCAATGAAGTACAGCATGGGCTTGAGCGGGGTCTTGGCGTCGGTCTTCGGCATCTGCGGCGCGATGACCTTGCTCCAGTCCTTGGGCAAGTCCTTGAGGGTGAACTGGCCGTTGATGAAGTCGCGCCGGTAGCCGGAAATAAACGACTGCTGATAACCCGCCTCGCCTTCGGCAAAGGGGTAGCCCAGGTTGATTTCACGGTCATCCAGGGTGCCCTGGGCCAGAATGTAGGCGTAGCGGAATACCATGTTACCTTCGCAGGGCAGCGGCAGGCTCACGTCGTCCGGCAACGGCTTGGGGTTGTCGAGCTTGTCACTTGCCTCATCGGCCCAGGCCAGCGAGGCCAGGCTCAGCGCCACGCAGGCGCCCAGTAATTTATACATCTCTGATTCCTTCAGAAGCCTGGATACGTGCCACCCGCCAACCACCACAGGCGGCCGCCACGGCACTGACACCGAGCACCGCCACCAGGGCCAGGCCATAATGGCGCGCCAACAGGTGGCTGGCGTACTCGCCCGGCACCTGCACAAAAAGCTTGTTCAACGCCGCCTCAGCCAGGCCATACAGCCCAACGCTGAGCACAGCGGCAAAACCCGCGCTGTATAGCGCTTGCAGCAGCACAAACAGCAACAAGGCGGCGGTGGAAAACCCCAGCAGGCGCAACACCGAGAGTTCACGGTGCTTACGCGCTACCGCCGCCAGGGTGCCCGCGAAAATCGCCGCAAACGCCCCGGCCAACGCCAACCCGGCGATGATCCAGAACACAATCGACAGGTTGCGGCTCAACGATTGCACTTGAGCGATGGTGTGCGCCTGGGTTGAAACCAACAGGTTCTGCCCGGCGAAATACACCCGCAACGGTTCCACATCACTGAGGCTGCGCGCGTACAGGCGAAACGCCGGGTAGATACGCTGTTCGCTCACGCTCGCCGCTTCACCGGCCCAACCCAACGCCGGCACCGCACGGCCATCGCGATAATCTTCCGCTGCCTCCAACAACGCCAGATCGGCAAACAGGCCCTCGCGAACGAAGGCCTCCAGCGGCAACACCGCCAGCACCTGCAACCGCGTGCGCTGGGCCTCGACGCGCCCCGCCACTTGCCGCGCAAAGCTGGTTTCCAGCCAGTCACCGGGCCTTGCCGCGAGCTTTTCGGCGGCGGTATGGCTGAGCACGATCTGGTCCAGGCCGTGGGGCATCGGCAAGCCTGCCAACAGCGGGTCCCCTGCGGCAGTCGGCAGCATTTCCAAGGTCAAGGTGCCCACCTGCGCCGTGGCCGCAATTTGCCGTGTGCGCGGCACAGCAAAGGCCACATCGCTGCGCTCACCCAGTTGCGCGATAAACGCCGCGCTGAATCGGCCACCACCCAATGGGATGATTTCACGGCTGGCGGGGTCGGTCTCCAAGCGTTCGGTCAAACTGCTAACCAGTCCAAATTTCAGCCCGAATAACACCAGCAATGGCGCGATAACCGCTACCAGTGCCAACACCGAGCAGGCCGACAGCCACCCATCGTTGCGGTAGTCCTGCCAGGCGAGCGAGGCAACCAGGCCGATGCGCATCAGCACGCCTCCCCGAGGGTTGCGGTGACGCCGCCGTCTGGATCGCGCTGGCAACTGATACGCCGCACCTGCAAGCCACTGGCGCGGGCCAGCGGTTCGTCATGGGTGGCGATCACACAGGCCGTACGGTGTTCGCGGGCCTGGGCCAGCAGCGCCTGCATCACGCGCTCGGCGTTGAGCGGGTCCAGGGACGCCGTCGGCTCATCGGCCAGCACCAGTTGCGGCCCATGGGCCAGAGCCCGCGCGCAGCTGACCCGCTGGCGTTGGCCCACCGACAACGCCGCCGGGCGCTTGGCCAACTGATCGCTGATCTGCAACTGCTCAGCCAGGCGCGCCACCCGGCCGTCGTCCTGCAAGCCCAGCAGTTGGCGCGACAGCGCGATATTGCCGCGCACATCCAGAAACCCCAGCAAGCCTCCGGTCTGCGGCACATAGCCCAAGTGCTGGCTGCGCAACGCGGCCAGCGCCGATTGCCGGTCGGCACGCCACAGCGCGCCGATGTCCTGTTGGTTGAACGCAAACTGCCCCACCTGATCCGGCGCCAACACCAGCGCCAGCAGGTCGAGCAAGGTGCTCTTGCCGCAACCGCTGGGGCCGACAATTGCCAGTTGTTCACCCGCGCCCAGCTGCAACGCAGGGATCACCAGGCTGTAGCGCTGGCTACCGAGGCCCCGGCTCTTATGCACCGCGCTCAGGTTCAGCATTACGGCAGTGTCGACAGTGGCACGCGGTACAACGCATCGCCCGGTTCGGCATCGCCGAAACGGACCCAGTTGACCACGTCGTTATGGAAGGTTTCATACAGGCGGATTTTCGAATCCAGCTCGTCGATAAAGTCTTCCTGCTCGGCCACGCTCAATGACAACCACAGGTCCTGGGTCATGTTCAGCGACTTGCTGCGGTACGGCAGGCCCTCCAGGTATTCACCGAGCAGGCCGCCGTCAGCCAGGTTGCCGCCCTTGCGCAGGGCCTGCGGGTCACGGCTCATATAGGCCGAGGCGCTGGCGATTTCCTGGAAGAAATCCTTGGGCGAGCTTTGGGTCTTGCGCGCCGCATCCACGATCAACTTCAACGATTGTTGCAGGTCGTTGAGTTGCAGCTTGGTCAGCATCACGCACACCTGGAACGCTGGCAGCGCCGGGTTGGTCAGGTCACGATCAGCGGTCCAGGCGCTGACCAATTGCGGTGCCTGACTCGCGGTTTTGCGCCCGAGAAAGTCCATGTGCATGGCATAGCCGACGGCGGCGGACTTGTCCGCCAGACTCGGCGCAGCACTGAGCAACGGCACGGGCTGCGGCGTGTTGCTGCGCACCTGATGCACCAGGTTGGCGAACACCGTGCCGATCTCATCGACGCGCTCACCCAGCTTGCGCACATCGCCCCCTGGCACTGGCGTGTACAGGTCGCCGATCTGCGGGTTGGCGTCGGCGGTGAGGACGCGGTACTGGCTCTCGGCGCCGGCATGGGTTTTCTTGCCGGCGTCGGTGCGCAGGTGCAGCGCGTAGATTTTGATCTGCTTGCCCAGCGCCGCCTGGCGCACTTCGGCTTCGTTCATCTGGGTGGCGGCGAACGGGTCGTTCTTGCGCAGCGCGCCGGCATCGGAGACCAGCAGGATGATGCGCCCGCCGTAGCCGGACCAATCCATGCCGTCCACCGCCTGCATCACCCCGGCAAACGCGTCTTCGTTGAACGAGTGGCTGGACACCGTCGACGCTTTGACCTGGCGCGCCATATCCAGGAAGCGCTGCGGATCGCGGCCTTGGTCGAGGGTAATGAGGGTCTTGGCGACATACTCAAGGCCCGGGGTTTTCTGGATGCTGCTGCGAAAGCCGACCATGCCGAAGCTGACGCTGTCCAACTCGCCACGCTCGGCAATACGGGTTTGTAGCTCATGCACCACGTCGCGAATCTGGTCGATGTAGGGCTGCATCGACACGGTGGTGTCCACCACCAGCACCACGGCCGTGCGGAACGCGTCGGCATTCGCGCTGAGCGTCGGGCTGGCCGGTCTGGCAGCGGCGCGGCTGCCTGGGTCGATGGAGGCCACGTTGAGCAACTGCACCGGCTGGCCGTTGTCGTCGAAGCTCTCTTTGGAATCGAAGATCGGCAACAGGTAGAACTCGTTCTGCGGCACCGCGCTGGCGGTGGGTTCCAGGGCCAGGACTTGCTGGTTGTCTTCTCGGTTGTTCTGCGCCTTGGCCAAGGCGCTTTTCGCTGCAGCAGGGTCAGCCAGTAGTTTTTCCACCTCACCGGGCTGGCGCAGGAACATCACGGGCGCCCGGCCTGAGCGCTCGGTGAACTTGAGCACCAGGCTTTGTTTCCAGTCGCTGACCTGGGAGGCCGGCAGCCAACCGTCGCTGCGACCATCGGTGGCGGCGCCGACGCGTACCCACGGGCTGCCGTCGACGTCTTTGCGCTGGTACACGTAGAGCACGGAAAACGCCGGCAGCGCTTTACCCGGCGAGCTCCCTGCGTCCGCTGAAAGCTGGGCGCCGGGTTTGCTGAGTACGCGCTGGAACAAGGTTTTCTTGCCTGCCATCAGCAACGGGCGTTGACCGCCATCCACTTCAGCGACAGCCACCGCTGGCGTCACCTTGGGCACCACGGCGGCTGGCGGCGGGGCCGGTTCATCGCCGCCGCTCAACCACCAGTAGCTGGCGCCACCAATGGCCAACGCGACGGCGACCGCCACGGCGGCCAAGGCCAATACCGGACCACTGCGCTGCTCGGACGGGGCATTGTGCTGGGTCGGCGTGACCACCGGTTGGCGCACTATTGGCTGCGGCTGCGGTTTATCCGTCGGAATGTCGATGGTAACAGGCGTGATGCCCGCCAGATCAACGCTCAATGGAATCGGCAGCGGCCGTACCAGCGTGGCATCCGATTCATCCGCCGGCAGTTGATCCAGCGCCAACAACAACGCTGCCGCATCCGGATAACGCTCCGCCGGGTCCTTGGCCAACAACTTGCGCAGCACACCCTGGTAGCGCCCGTGATGCACCGGCAATTCCGGCAAC
This sequence comes from Pseudomonas sp. PA-4-8C, assembly GCF_021606625.1. NCBI lineage: Bacteria > Pseudomonadati > Pseudomonadota > Gammaproteobacteria > Pseudomonadales > Pseudomonadaceae > Pseudomonas > Pseudomonas sp. PA-4-8C. Next base: position 52,335 of record NZ_WKCD01000009.1, on the reverse strand, counting down.
GGCTCAGTCAGGTGCGCCAGCGCAGTGGAAAGCGCATCGGTGCCGCTGTAAGGCAGCTTGCCGACGAGGATTTCGTACAAAACCACACCGAGTGCGTAGAGATCGGCGCGCCCGTCGATCTCCTGGCCCCGCGCCTGCTCGGGGCTCATGTAGCTGGGTGTACCCACGGCAAACCCGGCCTGGGTGAATTGGGTGCGGTCGTCCAGCGACTTGGCGATACCAAAGTCGGACAGTACTGCCGTGCCATCGGCCCGAAACAGAATGTTCGCCGGCTTGACGTCGCGGTGCACCAGCCCTTGGGCATGGGCATAGCCCAGGGCCGAAGCAATCTGGCGGATCAGCGTCACGCCCTGCTCCGGGGTCAGCCCAGCAGCAATGCGCTCCTTGAGCGTGCCGTTGGGCAGGTATTCCATGGCCATGTAATACAGCTCACCGACGTTGCCGATGTCATGGATGGTCACCGTGTGCGGGTGCGACAAGCGCGCCAGGGTCTTGCCCTCGCGCAGGAAGCGTTCGCAGAAACTCGGGTCGGCTGCCAGCGCTGCCGCCATCACCTTCAGCGCCACTTTGCGCTCCAGCGAACGCTGGGTCGCCAGGTACACGCTGGCCATGGCGCCTTCGCCAATCTCGCCCTCGATGTCATAACCCGGAATCACGATGTTCATGACGAGACCTTCACGACGAGGGTGGTGATGTTGTCTGGTGCGCCGCGATTGAGCCCCAGGTGCACCAGGCTGCGCACGATTTCATCCGGTGCGTCATGGCTGAGCACCTCGCGGATTTCGTGGTCTTCGACGGTTTTGTTGAGGCCATCGCTGCACAGCAGGTAGCTGTCGCCGGGGGCGATCAACAGGTCCACTGAAGCGACGTCCAACTGGGCCTCCACGCCGATGGCGCGGGTGACGATATTGGAGCGCGGGTGGGTGCGGGCGTCGGCTTCGCTGAGCAGGCCGCTGTCTTGCAGGTCTTGCACGTAGCTGTGGTCGCGGGAAATGCTTTCCAGCACGCCGTCGCGAAGGCGGTACAGGCGGCTGTCGCCGGCCCACAGGCACACCCCGCGCAAGCCGCGCGCGGCGAACACCACCACGGTGCTGCCCATCATGGTTACGCCTCGGTTGGCGGTTTCTTCGCGCACGGCCGCGTTGATGCGCAGCAGGTCATTGCGCAGCGCCGCCGAGTATTCGTCCAGGGAACGGCCCAGCGGCACATGGCGCAGGCTGTCGACGATCAAGCTGCTGACATAGTCCCCCGCCGCGTGCCCGCCCATGCCATCGGCCACCACCCACAGGCGGTTTTCCGGCAGGTCCAGAAAGGCATCTTCGTTGACTTGGCGAACCATGCCCACATGGCTTTTGCTCGCGGATTCGTACGTCACGCCCATCTACACCACACCTTCTTGTCCGAGCAAAAACTGCGCAAAATCGCTGGCAGCAGGCAGGCCCTGGCACCGTAATAAACCAGGGGAGATACGCTGCGAACCTCGCCCCCACCACAGGCTTGCGCCCTCGCACGCCTGTTCAGCCAGCGCGGTCATACGCTGGTGCGGCACGGTGGCTGCCACCCTTTGCAGGCCGGCGAAACGGCTGTCCACCGCCCGCGGCTCGCTGGCCGGCACACCCAACTCGTCGAGCCCGGCGTTGAAGCTTTCGAAGGTCGCGCCGCTGTCGAGGGTGCTGAGCAACAAGGTTTCAGCCTGCTCGAACCAGGCGTCCGAACCGCCCACCAGCGACGCCGGGTTGGTGTTGTGATCCAGCAAGGTCACCACCGCCAGCGGAAAATACCGCCCGACCCGATCAATGCTCGGCATCACCACGCCCGCCGCCGCATCCGGCCCGCACACGCCCGGCGCCAGCACAAAGCGCCACAACGGGCTGACCAGGTACGCATTCAGCCAGTCAGCGCCGAGGCTGTTCTGGCTGGCGAGCAAACCCGCAGCCAGCCAGCTGTCCCACGGGCCGATAAAGCTCTGGGGCAAGGCGCGGCTGACAAAGTCGCCGCGGCTGGCCAACTTGCCGTAAAAACCCAGGGCCGTCATAGCCGCTCCGGCAGGCTGAAGCCGCTGAGCACGCGGCTCTTGAATGGGTTGAACGCACTGTTGGCGCGCAACTCGTAGGCGATGCTCGCGCCATCGACCCGCAGGCGCAGGTTGAAACGGTCCGGCGAGTTGCCTGCGGTGAGGTCTGATTGCTCCAGCAGACGGAACCAGGCCCACGGGCCGTCCAGAGTGATGCCGGAGCGACCACTGGCCGACGGCGGCATGATGGAAATACGCACCACGCCAATGCTGCCGGGGTTCGGCCATTGCATCGCCACCGGGCGGCTCGGGCCGTGGTCGTAGCTCAGTTGCTGGCCGTCCAGGTCGAGCAGGAACTGGGTGATGGTGGGGTCCATCGACACCGGCTTGAGCTCGAAACGCACGATCGGCTGGGTGCCACCGGAGCGGAAGAACGCGTCCCGAATTGTCGCCGCACGCTGGAAGGTTTGCAGCACGCCAGGAGCAATCCCCAGCTTCTGCGCCGCCCCCGGTTGCCAGCGCCAGGTCTGTGCCGACGTGTCCACATAGGGTTGCAGGTATTTGCGGAAGTAGTTGTCCATCACCCCGCCCACGCCGAAGAACTGGCCGAAGTCATCCAGGGTGGCGTCCCGTGCACTGCCCGGTGACATCGGGTAGCGCCCGGCCAACGACTGGCGATACACGTTGACCACTTCACTGACCCAGGCCGCGTTCAGCTGGTTACGCACCCCGCCCATCATGCTGTTGGTGGTGGAATTGACCACCGACTTGACCATGCCCTGCACCAGCGGCGGCTGGCGCTCGGCGTTCAGGCTGACCCGTGTGGCCGCAGCCGCCGCCTGGTTCTTGGCCTCGCCGAGCAAGGCATCGCCGCTGGCACCGACCATGGCGCTGACCTGCACATACAGTGCATTCATGTCCGACAGCAGGCCGTCGATGGCCGCCGGTTCACCTTCGTTTTTACTCACGGTGCTGTTGAGTTCGGCAAAGTGCGCGGTCACTGGATCATCCGCCGGCGCCGGGGCATTCGCCGTCGGTTGCGCCTCGCCCAGCAAGCTGCCGAGGCGTTCCTTGAGCTTGTCCACGCCGCCTTCCACCGGTACGCCTTTGGCGGCCAGTTGGCGTTCTTCGGCTTGCAGGTCGGTTTCCCTGGCAACCGCCACCAGCAGCTTTTTCAGCGGCGAGGTGGGACCGGAAATCACCCGCAGCACATCGGCGGCCTGGGCCACGCTGGTGATCGGCACAAAGTCGATGTCAGCGAGCAACGCGTCCCACTGGCGCTGGTAATCCTGGAAGTACAAGCGGCGCACGTCGGCGGCGAGGCTCACCACGTTCTGCTGGTCGGCCTGTTCATGGCCCAGCACCCATTGCTCTTCGGCCAGGGTGCCGGTCTGGTTCAGGCTGCTGAGCAAGAACGCCTGGCGATAGCCCTTGGTGGTAAAGAAACCACTCAACGGCTCACCCAACGGCTTACCGCTCTTGCGGCTGAACACCAGTGCGGCATCGCGACCGGCGGCCTCGTTGATGCGAAAGTCCGGGATACCTTCGGGCAGTTTCTGGCGCTTGACGCGGTCGTACACGCGCTGGGCTACCGGCAATTGCTGCAACTGCCGACGCAGATCGTCGATCAGACGTGGGTCCAGGCGCGCGTTCGGCGGGTGGCGTTCGAACAGCGCCTGCAAGTGCCCGGCCAGGGCCTGACGCTGGTCGGCCGGCAGGTCGCGGGGCAGGTTGCGGTCCCAGTCCAGGGCGATCCAGGCCTTGATGAAGTCCGGGTCATAATGCTCGGTGTCGGCGAGCATCAGGTAAGCCTTGAGGCCCTCGTAGAGAAAGTCCGAGTTGCCGCCGCCGTGCAGTTGCTCTTCGATACGCGTCACCAGGCGTGGCGCGAACACGGCGATCAACAGTTTGCGGTACACGCTGGCGGACTCGGCTTCGAGCATATCGCCCTGGTACAGCCCCAGCCCTTCGGACCAGCTCGGTGAATCCCCCGCCAGGTTCTTCACGGCGTTGAGCAACGGCAGCACGGCGAGCACTTCCCGCTGTGCCGGGCTCAGGTTCTGGACGGTCTGGCCCAGGGGCGCGACCTTCTGATCGACCTGGGCGATATACGCCTGGTTGGCGCGATAGCTTACCCACCACAGGCTGCTGACCACCACCACCAGCGTGACGGTGGCCGCCAGTACGCCACGGGCGATCCACTTGCGGCGCCGCTCGACTTTCGGGTTCACCCCCACCAGGCCGCGCTCTGCAAAGGCCACGGCGGTGAAGAGTTTTTCGATGAAGTAACTGCGCCCAGTGCCGCTCTGGCGCGCCAGGTGCTGGCGGTCCAGGTTCATGCTCTGGGCCATGGCACCGATCAGGCGGTCAATCGGGCTGCCTTCCTGGGTGCCGCTGGTGAAGTACACGCCACGCAGCAACACGCGCTCTTCAAAGGCATTGGGTTTGAACACGCCTTCCAGGAAGCTTTGCAGGCAATCTTTCAACGCGCCGAACTGTTGCGGGAAGCCGTAGATCAGGTCGCGCCGTGCCGGGTCGCGTTCCTGTTGCAAGCGCTCGACCAGGCGTTCGTTGAGGCGCTGCTCCAGGCCGGCGAATTCGCTTTGCAGGTGCGCCAGCGGGCTGTCGCTGTTTTTGCCGTCGTCCAGGGCAAAGGTCATGCCCCACACCTGGGCGCGCTCTTCCTTGCTCAGGTTGTCGAAGAACTCCATGAAGCCCGGCACCAGGTCGAGCTTGGTGAGCATCAGGTAGATGGGGAAACGCACGCCCAGCTGCGTATACAGCTCCTGGATGCGCAAGCGAATCGCGGCGGCATGGGCAGCGCGCTCGGCGTCGGTGCCCAGCAGCAGATCCGAGAGGCTGATGGCGATAAACGCACCGTCGATAGGCCGGCGCGCACGCTGCTTTTTCAGCAGGTCGAGAAAGCCCAGCCAGGCGGCTTTATCCACCGTGGAGTTGCTGTCCTGGGTGGTATAGCGGCCAGCGGTGTCGAGCAATACGGCCTGGTCGGTAAACCACCAGTCGCAGTTGCGCGTGCCCCCCACGCCGCGCACCGCACCGGCGCCCAATTGCGCCGCCAGCGGGAAATGCAGCCCGGAATTGACCAGCGCGGTAGTCTTGCCCGAGCCCGGCGGACCGATGATCACGTACCACGGCAACTCGTAGAGGTTGCGGCGCTCATCGCCGCCCAGCTTGGCTTTTTTCAGCAGTGCCAGGGCTTCGTCCATACGCTGGCGCAGCGTGGACAGTTCTTCGGCAGTCGCGACGCTGTTGGGGTCGACCGGGGTTTCTGCGGCCAGGCTGCGCATCACTTCGGCGGCCTGGCGACGGGCCTGGATGATGCGAAACACGCGATAGGCCACCCACAGCGCAAACACCAGCACGATCAGCGCCCAACGGCGCCCTTCGGGCACCAGCACGTCCAGCAGCGGGCCAACAAACCAGATGATCAGGCTAAGGGCAATCAGGCCCAGCACGGGAATCACCCAGCGAATCATGAAACTGAAAAACGCCTTCACTCGACGCCCTCCGCCAATACGGTGATTTCAACCCGACGATTGCGGGCACGGCCTTCGGCAGTACTGTTTGTGGCCAACGGCTCGGTGTCGCTGCGGCCTTCGGCACTGAAGCGCTCGGCCTGGCCGGTCTTGGCCGCGAGAATTTCCAGCACCGACTTGGCCCGGGCTTCGGACAGCGCCCAGTTGGACGGGAAGCGCAACGTGGCAATCGGGCGATTGTCGCTGTGCCCGGTGACACGCACCTGGCCCTTGACCTTGCGGATGGCGTCAGCGATGCGCAGCATCAGCGGCTGGTAGTCATCGACGATGCTGGAGCTGGCCGAGGCGAACAGCTCATCGCCACGGATGGTCACGACAGAGCGGTCAACCTTGTCTTCCACCGCCACGCGGCCGGCCTTGATGTCATCGGCCAGGAACCCGGCCAGGCGCGGGCGCTCAATCACTTTGGGCTGCGCCACCGGACGGTCGATGGCCTGCACCGGGATCTCGCCCAGGGCATGGATGTTCTTGAACACCGGCTCGGCGTCCGAGGCCAGCTTCAGGCGCAGACCGAACAGCAACGCCAACAGCAGCGCCAAGCCAATCGCCACGGCGATCCACGGCGGCATGAATTGCGCCAGGCGATCACGGGCCACGGTCACACCGCGCCAGTGCGGTGACAACTCACGCTCGTGTTCGCCACGGGCGCTGCGAATCGCCGCGGCGGTGCGCTCGCGCAAGGCTTCCAACTGGCTGCGCCCGTCAGTCATCACGCGGTAACGCCCTTCAAAACCCAGGCACATGCACAGGTACAACAGCTCCAGCAGGTACAGACGCTCCCGTGGGCTTTGCAGGCAGTGGTCAAGCAACTGGAAAACCTTTTCGCCACCCCAGGCTTCGTTGTGCACGGTGATCAGCAGGCTCTGTTTACCCCAATCGCTGGTGCTGCCCCACGGCGTGCTCAGCACCGCTTCATCCAAGGCGGTGCACAGCGCGTAACGGGCCAACAGCACTTCATTGCGTGCCACACCGGCGGCTTCGGCGCGTTCTTCGAACTGGCGCAGGTACGCCAGCAACTGCGCACGCAGGCTGGCCGGCGCGGGGTGGGCGATGGTGTTGCGCAGCCGCGTCAACAACGCCAGCAACGGGCCGGCGGCGCTTTCCAGCGGGTTGAGGCCCTGGCTCTTGCCGGTGAGGATCGGCGCAGCCGGCATCGACAGCGGCGCAGGTTCGGCACGCGAGGGTGCAGGCTCTCGGCCACCCGGGCGCGGCATGAACTGGGTGCGGTCATCATCATTGGGATGCATCGCCAATTATCCTCGGATCGCCCAGAAGGCCAGGTTCAAGCCCGGGAACTGCCCGGCGATATGGAAGGCGAAACCGCCGGAATTGTTCAGCTGCTGCCAGTGCTCGCTGCCACGGTCCAGCTCGTAGTAGGTGCTGCCGGCGTGGTAAGGCAATTGGCGTGGCGCCACCGGCAATGGCAGCAGGCCGATGCCCGGCAGTTGCAGGTTGACCATGTCGCGGATGTGCTCCACCGAGCCAACCTTGCTCTGCTGGCCGAAACGCGCACGCAGGGTTTCGCCGGGCACATCGGCGCGCACCACGAGGATGAAACTGGCGTTGTCGAGCAGGGTCTTGTCGGCCAGCATCGCCACATGGATGCCGTAGGCCTTCTCCACAATCGGGATCGGCGTGGCCTTGCTGTCGATCAGCATCGACAGCGCTTCACGCAGGGCCGCCATCACCGGCATGAAACTCAGGGCCAGGTCATCGTGCTGATACTGCGGGTATTCCTGGGGGCGACGGCTGGAGGTTGAGAAGGTGGAAAACTCACCGGCCAGGCTGACCAGTTCGCTGAAAAAGCGCTCCGGATGCAACGGGCTCAACTGGCTGAAGTGCTGGATCAGCGGCTGGGCGCGGTTGACCAGTTGCAGCAGCATGAAGTCGGCGATCTCCGAGGCACCACCGGCACCCGAAGCCACCACGCGACCGGCCAGCGCTTCGCCACGCTGGTGCAACAGGCCCAGCAGTTCGCTGCGAAAGGCCGTCAGCGGTTTGCTCGCAGCCACGTCCAGCACCGGCGGGATGTAGGTGTCATCGAGCACCAATGCGCGGTCGGCGCGTTTTTCCTTGATGCGTACCAGGCCGATGGCGGCGTAGTCGCTGATGCCATCCTGCGCTGTCAGCAGGCGCAATGCCCGCGACCCCACCGCCACCGGTGCACGGTTTTCGAACGGGGCGTTGTCGTCGCGCACTTCGCGCACCTGGCTCACGTAGCGCGCCGCTTCCAGGGCTTCACCCTCGTCCACCGTGTCACGGGCGCCGGCGCGCTTGAGCGGCAGGGCCAGGTACACCAGGCCGTCGCGCAGGTTGTCGTCGATATTCAACGGGCTCGGCGCCAGGTCGTCCTGGGGAATATTGAACGGCGTGCCATCGGGCAGCAGGCCGCGAGCCGACACGATCGCCAGCTTGCCCTGGGCCAGCAGGCCCTGGTCGATCAGCAACTCGGAGAACCCCCAGGCACCCGCCGACAACGGGCGGCTGCGGGCGTCGATCAGGTTTTCCAGGTAACGGTCATGCTGCTGGAAGTGCTGCGTTCCGATGAACATGCCTTCCGACCAGACCACGCGATTGTTCCAGGACATGGGGGCTCCGATTGCTTGTTATTGGGCTGGGCTGGATGGGGAAGCCACGACGTCGGCGCGCACGGCATGCACGTCGAGGCTGATCTGGTATTCGCTGTATTGGCGCGGCGGCACGTTGATGACCGTGCGCCATTGCGCACGGTCCAACTCGCGGTAGCCCACCAGCAGGCCGATCTGGCGCGTGGACGGGTCGAGGTCGCGCTGCACGCTCAGTTGTTGGCCGGGCTGCACCATCACTTCGTCCTGGTCCAGCAGGTCGAGGCCGAGGGTCGATTGCGCACGGTCCGCCAGGGCGAAGTAATCGGAGCGTGAAAAGGTAGCGGCGTTTTTCAATTCGAAAATGCGCACCCGCACCGGCGCGGCCTGGCCGTTGGCACCGGGGTTAAGCCCAGCAATCGCGTGAAAGTGCAATTCGACGGCGGCCGTGTCGGCTTCGGCCTCGGCAGCCGCCTGGGGTTTGACCGCGTCGTTGGCACACGCCGTCAGCAGCAGCGCGGTAGCGGCTGCGAGTAAAAACCTGGGAATCATCCTGCGTCCTCAATGACGTATTTAGCTATCCGTTTTATCCATTAATGCGAGGCGTTTTCAGCCTCGCTGTCGTGCACTGTGTTCTTCGTAGGCCCGGCTGAATTCGCGACCGAACAGGTCCTGGAAATCGTCCTGGGCCTCGCGGGAAATGTTGCTGTAGAGCTCGGTGAACTGCTGCCAGTACTGGGCCTGGCGCGAACCGTTGAAAAGACTCGAGAGGCCGCCGGGCTTGCCCATGCGCTCCTCCAATTGCGCCGGTTCAAAGCGCGCGAGCAGGTGCTTGATCGCCGCTTCCACGCCAGCCATCACGGCCAACTGGTGGGCGCGCAGGTCGTCGAAACTGTCACGTACGGCGAGGTCCGGCGCCATGAATGCCTGGTTGCCATGACGCAGCAACAGCAGTAACGCTTCATCGGCATTCGGGGCGAATTTCAATGGGTTGTTTTCGGCGGGGCGGATCATCGTCTGCTGCATGCGGAACTCGCCCTTGAGGCTGGCACGCGCACGCAATACGTCGATCAAGCCCTCGACCATCAGCCGATAGCTGCGGCCGATGCTTTCCATCTGCGCGCAGGCGTCGGCTTTGTCCAGGCGCAACTGGTCCAGGCCCGCACCCCGTAGGAAGGCTTGCAGGAGGTCCGGTTGTGGCTCGGCATTGGCCACGGGGAGCGCAACAGGCTCAACCACAGGTGGCGGCGGGATGATCGGGTCTGGGGCGGGCGCAGCATTGACCACGGGCGCGGGCGCGTCGCCGAACAGGTCCCAGTCTTCGGGAATCACCGAGCCTTGCACCGCCGGCTTTTCGGGCGCCGGTACGGCCACTGGAGCCGGGGGGCGAAAATCGTGTTGCTCGGATGGCACATGGTCCGCCACGGTGGGCGGCGGCACGGCGGTGGGGCTGAGGAAGTCGAACAGGTCTGGCAGGGTTTCCATGGCCGAGGCGCCCTGGAACTGCGGCGCGATCATCGGCGTGGGCGCAGGCGAGCTCGCCACGGCGCCCATCAGCGCTTCAAAGCTATTGGGTGAGTCACCGGCAAAGGGCTGGCTGTCGATGGCCTGCACGTTGAAGTCGATGCGCGCCTGGATTTCGTAATCACCGATGCGGATCAACTCACCGTCTTGCAACGGCTCGCTGTTACCGCGACGCATACGAATACCCGCCTTGACCAATTCCACACCATTGGTGCTGTTATCGGTCAAGTAGTAACGGCCATCTTTGTATTGAATAACGCAATGTTGCGAAGAGACGAGACGCTCGGGGTCGGGCAATACCCAGTCATTGTCAGAACTGCGGCCAATAGCCATCACGCCCTGATCCATGGACTTTTCGGGGCATTGCCCAGGGGTGATCTTGTGATAACTAGTGATAGTCAAACACAGCGACATCTTGCCTCCTTGCTGATACATCGCGCGCAGCCTACCCAGGAGGCTGTGCCGCCCTGGAAAGTCCCGTCCTGTCGTACAAACGACCGCCAAAATCTGCTTTTACCAGCATGATCGCTGATCTTAACTGGCTTCCATGACAAAAATCCGCTCTGGGCGCGCCTTTCGACCCGCCAGTCGCGCAGGTTGTTAAACACCGCACATCTGTCACAGAGGGCGAATAGCTTACCTTGACAAGCCATAAGTACTACACCAAAAATGCACAACTTCTTGAACATCAGTGATGGCGCAGTAGTGGCACGCTGAGTATATGACCAAGAAAACATGCAAAGTTCATTACGCAACTAGTGCATGCATTGCCCGCCGTCCAGCGGGCCGATAAGGAGATCGAATTCAGTGGATGTGCCGTTGCTGCTCACCGCCGTTTCCGCGACGTCACCCTGTGGCGAAGACATGGAATATGACGCGCAATTTCTGCAGTTGGAACGTGATGCCAAGGGCCAACCCGAACGCAGCATGGGCGACTCGATCCTGCCCGCTGAGCCGCCCGAGTGGCGCAGCATCCAGCAGCAAAGCCTCGACCTGTTGCAGCGCAGCAAAGACCTGCGCATCACCCACTTTCTGCTGCAAAGCACCCTCGCCCTCCAGGGTGTGGCCGGGCTGGCCGAAGTCCTCACGCTGATCGACGCCTTGCTGCGCCAATACTGGGCCGAGCTGCACCCGCGCCTGGATGCCGACGATGACAACGACCCCACCGTGCGCATCAACGCCCTTACCGGCCTGACCTGCGAGACCAATATTCGTCTGCTGCGCGAAAGCATCCTGACGCGCTCGCGCACCTTCGGGCCCGTGACCCTGCGCGCAGCGCTCAACGCCAGCGGCCTGCAGAGTTTCGCCGATGAGCAGTTGGGCAACCAGCAACTCAACGCCGCGTTCCTGGACAGCGACCCCGAACAACTGCAAGCCACCCGTGACGCCTTGAGCGCGGCGCGTGCGGCGTGCGAGGCCATTGAGCAACAGGTCAATGACCAAGTCGGTTCCGCCCAGGGCGTGGACCTCAGCGCCTTGAAGCAGCCGCTCAAACAGGCCCTGCAACTGCTCAATCAAGCGGTGCCAGGCACCGACAGCAGCAGCGATCCCGAGGCCGTCAGTGAAGACAATGCCCCCTCGGTCGATAACGCCGCCGCGCCCGCAGCTCCTCGCCCTTCTGGCGACATCGCCACCCGCGACGATGTGCTGCGCAGCCTCGACAAAATCCTCGCGTACTACACCCGCCACGAGCCTTCGAGCCCGCTGCCGGTGTTGTTGAACCGAGCCAAGAATCTGGTGCATGCCGACTTTGCGGCCATCGTGCGCAATCTGATTCCCGATGGCATGTCCCAATTTGAAAACCTGCGCGGCCCCGAAAGCGAGTAAGCCGCCGGACCGTGCAGTAACAACACCGTCGCTCAAGCGACCAGGAGCAGCAACGTGGCGAAGCAAAGTTCTCAGAAATTCATCGCGCGCAACCGTGCGCCTCGAGTGCAGATCGAGTACGACGTCGAGCTTTACGGCGCCGAGAAAAAGGTCCAGCTGCCCTTCGTAATGGGCGTGATGGCCGACCTCGCCGGCAAGCCTGCCGAGCCGCTGGCACCCGTGGCCGACCGCAAGTTCCTTGAGGTGGACGTCGACAACTTCGACTCACGCCTCAAGGCCATGCAGCCACGCGTCGCGTTCCACGTACCCAATGAGCTGACAGGCGAAGGCAACCTGAGCCTGGACATCACCTTCGAAAGCATGGACGACTTCAGCCCGGCCGCCGTGGCGCGCAAGGTCGACTCCCTGAACCAGCTGCTCGAAGCCCGCACCCAATTGGCCAACCTGCTGACCTACATGGACGGCAAGACTGGCGCTGAAGAAATCATCATGAAGGCGATCAAGGACCCGGCATTGCTTCAGGCACTTGCCAGTGCGCCCAAGCCTGCAGGGGAGCAGTAATCATGACGGACAATACCGCCCGCGAAGGCAGCCAGATCCTGGGTACCACCGAAGAAGCCAGCGAGTTCGCGAACCTGCTGCTGCAAGAATTCAAACCCAAGACCGAGCGTGCCCGCGAAGCCGTTGAAACCGCGGTGCGCACCCTGGCCGAACAGGCCCTGGCGCAAACCGACCTGGTGTCCAACGACGCGATCAAGTCGATCGAATCGATCATCGCCGCCATCGACGCCAAGCTCACCGCCCAGGTCAACCAGATCATCCACCACCAGGACTTCCAACAACTGGAAAGCGCCTGGCGTGGCCTGCATTACCTGGTCAACAACACCGAGAGCGATGAGCAACTGAAGATTCGCGTGCTCAACATCTCCAAGCCAGACCTGCACAAGACCCTGAAGAAATTCAAGGGCACCGCGTGGGACCAGAGCCCGATCTTCAAGAAGATGTACGAAGAAGAATACGGCCAGTTCGGTGGCGAACCGTACGGCTGCCTGGTGGGTGACTACTACTTCGACCAGTCGCCGCCCGACGTGGAACTGCTGGGCGAACTGTCGAAAGTCTGCGCCGCCATGCACTCGCCGTTCATCGCGGCGGCCTCGCCGACCGTGATGGGCATGGGCTCGTGGCAGGAACTGTCGAACCCACGCGACCTGACCAAGATCTTCACCACCCCGGAATACGCCGGCTGGCGCTCGCTGCGTGAATCGGAAGACTCGCGCTACATCGGCCTGACCATGCCGCGCTTCCTGGCACGCCTGCCGTACGGCGCCAAAACCGACCCGGTGGAAGCCTTCGCTTTCGAAGAAAACACCGACGGCGCCGACAGCTCCAAGTACACCTGGGCCAACGCCGCCTACGCCATGGCGGTGAACATCAACCGTTCGTTCAAGCACTACGGCTGGTGCTCGCGCATCCGCGGCATCGAGTCTGGCGGTGAAGTGGAAAACCTGCCGGCCCACACGTTCCCTACCGATGACGGTGGCGTGGACATGAAGTGCCCGACCGAAATCGCCATCAGCGACCGCCGTGAAGCGGAACTGGCGAAGAACGGTTTCATGCCGCTGCTGCACAAGAAAAACACCGACTTCGCCGCGTTCATTGGCGCCCAATCGCTGCAAAAGCCTGCCGAATACGACGACCCGGACGCCACCGCCAACGCCAACCTGGCCGCGCGCCTGCCGTACCTGTTCGCCACCTGCCGTTTCGCCCACTACTTGAAGTGCATCGTGCGCGACAAGGTCGGCTCCTTCAAAGAGAAGGACGAAATGCAGCGCTGGTTGCAGGACTGGATCCTCAACTACGTCGACGGCGACCCGGCACACTCCACCGAAACCACCAAGGCCCAGCACCCGCTGGCAGCCGCCGAAGTGATCGTGGAAGAAGTCGAAGGCAACCCGGGGTATTACAACTCCAAGTTCTACCTGCGCCCGCACTATCAGCTTGAAGGGCTGACGGTGTCGTTGCGCCTGGTATCGAAGCTGCCTTCGGCAAAAAGCGCATAAGTAACGGTTGAGCTAGCTCGTTCCCACGCTCCGCGTGGGAATGCCGCCCGGGACGCTCTGCGTCCCGGTGACGCGTAGCGTCACAGGATGCGTTACCACGCAGAGCGTGGGAACGATCACCCAATCAAGTGGCATGAGCCACACAGGGAGAAAACATGGCTGTTGATATTTTCATCAAGATCGGCGACATCAAGGGCGAGTCCATGGACAAGGCCCACAAGGACGAAATCGATGTGTTGAACTGGAGCTGGGGCATGTCCCAGTCCGGCAACATGCACGTCGGCGGTGGCGGTGGTGCGGGCAAGGTGAATATCCAGGACCTGTCGTTGACCAAGTACGTCGACAAGGCTTCGCCCAACCTGATGATGCACTGCGCCAGCGGCAAGCACATCGACAAGGTCAAGCTGACCGTGCGCAAGGCCGGTGGCGAGAGCCAGGTCGAGTACATGGTGATCAACCTGGAAGAAGTGCTGGTCACCTCCTTGAGCACCGGCGGTTCGGGCAGCGATGATCGCCTGACCGAAAACGTCACCCTGAACTTCGCCCAAGTGATGGTCGACTACCAGCCGCAGAAAGCCGACGGCACCAAAGACGGCGGCGCGATCAAGTTTGGTTGGAACATCCGCTCCAACACCAAACGCTGATAGCCCTTGTGGCCGTGGCCCGGTGCCACGGCCATTGTGTCCCTCTCTCAACCCGTCCGTGGAGCTGCTTTGGTGGTAACTGAAATCGCTTCCCGCGACCGTCTGCAACCGTCCCTGCTGGACCGGTTGACCGACGACGACCCGACCAACCCCAAGGAAAGCGCCGACAAACGCGTGCTGTCCCTGACCCAATTGAAGGCCTCGGTGCTGCGTGACCTGGCGTGGTTGCTTAACACCACCTCGTTACTCGATACCGATGCCACGCTGCACACCCCGGCCGGTACATCGGTGGTCAATTACGGCCTGCCGGCACTGGCGGGCAACAGCGCTTCGAGCGTCGATATCAAAGCCCTGGAAGCCTTGATTTACCAGGCAATCGCCACCTTCGAGCCGCGTATTTTGCGCCACACATTGCGGGTCAAGGCGCGCATGGGCCATGGCGAGATGAATCACAACGCCCTGAGTTTCGAGATTGAAGGCGACCTGTGGGCACAGCCGGTGCCGTTGCGTTTGCTGTTGCAGACCGACGTGGACCTGGAGTCCGGCCATGTGCGCGTGCTCAATGCCGACCAGCGGAGACGCCCATGAACCCGCGCCTGCTGGAGCTGTACAACCAGGAACTGCACCATGTGCGCGAAAGCGCCGCCGAGTTCGCCAAGGAATACCCGAAGATCGCCAGTCGGCTGACCCTGTCCGGTATGGACTGCGCCGACCCATACGTCGAACGTTTGCTTGAAGGCTTCGCCTATCTCACCGCCCGCGTGCAGCTCAAGCTCGACGCCGAGTACCCGACCTTCACCCACAACTTGCTGGAAATCGCCTACCCGCACTACCTGGCACCGACGCCGTCGATGACCGTAGTGCAACTGCAGACCGACCCCGATGAAGGCTCCCTGGCCGGCGGTTTCCCGCTACCCCGTGACACCGTGCTGCGTGCCGCCCTGGGCCGTGAAACCCAGACCTGCTGCGAGTACCGCACCGCGCACCCGGTGACGCTGTGGCCGTTGCAGGTCAGCAACGCCGAGTACTTCGGCAACCCCGCAGCCGTGCTCGGCCGCCTGGCCGCCAGCGAACCGAAAGCCAAGGCCGGCCTGCGCCTGACCCTGCGCACCGGTGCCGAGCTGCCGTTCAACAGCCTCGACCTGGATACCTTGCCGCTGTACCTGAGCGGCGCCGATGAACAACCGTTTCGCCTCTACGAACAACTGCTGGGCAATGCCTGCGCGGTGTTTGCGCGCCAGCCCGGTGGCGATTGGGTCGAGCGCCTGCCCCAGGGCGCGTTGCGCTCGCGGGGGTTCGATGATGCCGATGCGGCCATGCCGGTGGTGGCGCGGGCGTTCCAGGGCTATCGCCTGTTGCAGGAATACTTTGCCCTGCCCCATCGCTTCCTGTTCGTTGAGTTCGCCGAGTTGAGCCGTGCAGTCAAACGGTGTGACGGCCAGGAGCTGGAACTGATCGTGCTGTTCGACCGCCACGAACCGAGCCTGGAAGGCAGTGTCGGCGCGGCGCAGTTCTTGCCGTTCTGCACGCCCGCCATCAACCTGTTCCCCAAGCGCGTGGACCGCATCCACTTGTCCGACCGGGTCAATGAACACCACGTGATCGCCGACCGTACGCGGCCGATGGATTTCGAGATTCACTCGTTGAGCGGCATCACCGGCCATGGCACCGGGCCGGAGCAGCCGTTCTTGCCGTTCTATGCGGTGCGCGATCCGTCGCGCTATGGCCGCGACCAGGCCTATTACAGCGTGCGCCGCGAGCCGCGGGTGCTGTCCAGCGATCAGCGCCGCAATGGCCCACGCTCCACTTATGTGGGCAGTGAAACCTTCGTCAGCTTGGTGGACAGCCGCCAGGCGCCGTATCGCCATGACCTGCGCCAACTGGGCGTGACGGCGCTGTGTACCAACCGCGACCTGCCGCTGTTCATGAGCGTGGGCAACGGCAAGACCGACTTCACCCTGGCCGATAGTGCGCCGGTGCTGGCCGTGCGGTGCGTCGCCGGGCCAAGCCGCCCGCGTGCCAGCCATGCGCATGACGCCAAGGCCTGGCGCCTGATCAGCCAGTTATCGCTCAACTACCTGTCCTTGAGCGAACAGGGCCAGGGCGCCGGCGCCTTGCGCGAACTGCTGCGCCTATACGGCGACAGCAATGACGCCGCCCTGCAATTGCAGATCGAAGGTCTGCGCGAAGTCAGCAGCAAGGCGGTGACCCGACGCCTGCCGATGCCTGGCCCGATTGTGTTTGGTCGCGGCCTGGAAATCACCTTGGAGTTCGATGAAAACGCGTTTCGCGGCACCGGCGTGTTCCTGCTCGGTGCAGTGCTGGAGCGCTTCCTGGCACGCTACGTGTCGATCAACAGCTTTACCGAGACGGTGATCCGTACCACCGAACGCGGCGAGATCATGCGATGGAAAGCCAAGCCCGGACGGCGTCCGACCCTGTGAGAACCCTGGACGCGATGCACCAGGAGCCCTGGGAATATGACTTTTTCCAGGCATTGCGGCGCATCGAGTGCGAAACGCCCGAGCTGCCACGCCTGGGCCATTCCCTGCGCCTGGCCGATGATCCGCTGCGCCTGGGGCAGCAGGCCGATTGCACCTTCGCACCCGCCACCCTTGCCTCGGTCGAGCCAGGAGGCGATGGCAAGCCGGCGCGGTTGGAGCAGTTCTTCTTCGGCCTCGGCGGCCCCAACGGCCCGCTGCCGCTGCACATCACCGAGTACGTGCGCGAGCGCCAGCGCAACAACGCCGACAGCACCAGCAAGCAGTTCTTGGATGTATTCCACCATCGCCTGCTGACCCTGTTCTATCGGGCCTGGGCCGAGGCGCGGCCAACGGTCAGCCATGACCGCCCGGACGATGACTACTGGTCCGCCCGCCTCGCCGCCCTGAGTGGCCGCGGGATGCCGAGCCTGCTCAATCAAGGGCTGATCCCCGATACCGCGAAGCTGCATTACAGCGGCCATCTGTCGGCGCAAACCCGCTACCCGGATGGCTTGAAAGCGATCCTGGGCGAGTACTTCGGCCTGCCGGTAGAGATCGAGGAATACGTCGGCCAATGGCTTGAACTGCCCGAACGCAGCCGCGTGGGGGTCAGCGCCAACCAGTTGGGCGTGGACTTCTGCCTGGGCAGCCACGTATGGGACCGCCAGCACAAATTCCGCATCCGCCTGGGCCCGCTCACGCTGGATAACTACATGGGCATGCTGCCCGGCCAACAGCCGTTCAACGAGCTGGTGGCGTGGGTGGCCGAGTACCTGGGCCATGAATTGGACTGGGACTTGAACCTGGTTTTGCAACAACCCGAAGTACCGGCGCTGCAACTCAACGGCCAGTTCCGCCTGGGCTTCAACACCTGGCTCGGCCAACCTGCGCATGACGCCAACGACCTAATCCTGGCCCGGCATTACGCCGACCACGCCACCACCTCAAGGAATCCAGAGCATGGGTGAAATCAGTCGCGCCGCACTGTTCGGCAAACTCAACAGCGTGGCCTACAAAGCCATCGAAGCCGCCACCGTGTTCTGCAAATTACGGGGCAATCCGTATGTGGAACTGGCCCACTGGTTTCACCAGTTGCTGCAACTGCAGGACTCCGACCTGCACCGCATCATCCGTCAGTTCAACGTGGAGCCGGCGCGCCTGGCCCGCGACCTCACCGAAGCCCTGGACCGCCTGCCGCGCGGCTCCACATCGATCACCGACCTGTCCTCCCATGTGGAAGAGGCCGTAGAGCGCGGCTGGGTGTATGGCAGCCTGATGTTCGGCGAAAGCCAGGTGCGCACCGGTTATCTGGTGCTGGGCATCTTGAAGACACCGAGCCTGCGCCATGCGCTGCTGGGCTTGTCCGGCGAGTTCGACAAGATCAAGGCCGAGGCCTTGAGCGAGCGCTTTGATGAATACATCGGTGACTCGCCGGAAAACGCCTTGAGCGCCAGCGACGGCTTCAATGCCGGTGTCCCTGGCGAGGCCAGCGGCGCCATGGCGCCCAGCGCGATGGGCAAGCAGGAAGCGCTCAAGCGTTTCACTGTGGACCTGACCGAACAGGCCCGCAGCGGCAAGCTCGACCCCATCGTGGGCCGTGACGAGGAGATTCGCCAACTGGTGGATATCCTCATGCGTCGGCGCCAGAACAACCCGATCCTCACCGGTGAAGCCGGGGTGGGCAAGACCGCCGTGGTCGAAGGTTTCGCCCTGCGCATCGTCGCCGGTGACGTGCCGCCTGCACTCAAGGATGTGGAGTTGCGCAGCCTTGACGTGGGCCTGTTGCAAGCCGGCGCCAGCATGAAAGGCGAGTTCGAACAGCGCCTGCGCCAGGTCATCGAAGACGTGCAGGCCTCGCCCAAGCCGATCATCCTGTTTATCGACGAAGCCCATACCCTGGTGGGTGCCGGTGGCGCCGCCGGCACCGGTGACGCGGCCAACCTGCTCAAGCCTGCCCTGGCCCGTGGCACCTTGCGTACCGTGGCTGCCACCACTTGGGCCGAGTACAAAAAACACATCGAGAAAGACCCGGCCCTGACCCGCCGCTTCCAGGTGGTGCAGGTTGCCGAACCGTCGGAAGACAAGGCCCTGCTGATGATGCGCGGCGTGGCGTCCACCATGGAAAAACACCACCAGGTGCAGATCCTCGACGAAGCTCTGGAAGCCTCGGTGAAGCTCTCCCACCGCTATATTCCGGCGCGCCAGTTGCCGGACAAATCCGTGAGCCTGCTGGACACCGCCTGCGCCCGCGTCGCTATCAGCCTGCACGCTGTGCCGGCGGAAGTGGACGACAGCCGTCGCCGTATCGAGGCCCTGGAAACCGAGCTGCAAATCATCGCCCGCGAGCATGCGATCGGCATTGCCATTGGTGCGCGTCAAACCAATAGCGAAGCGCTGCTGACCGCCGAGCGTGAGCGTCTGGCCACGCTGGAAAGCCGTTGGGCTGAAGAAAAAGCCTTGGTAGATGAGTTGCTGGCTACCCGTGCCACCTTGCGCGAAAAAGCCGGTGTGGTGGACAGCGGCAACGATGAGTTGCGTGCACAACTGGTCGACCTGCAACAACGCCTTACCACCCTGCAAGGCGAAACCCCGTTGATCCTGCCGACCGTGGATTACCAGGCCGTGGCCTCGGTGGTCGCCGACTGGACCGGTATCCCGGTGGGCCGCATGGCGCGCAATGAGCTGGAGACTGTGCTCAACCTCGACCAACACTTGAAGAAACGCATCATCGGCCAGGACCACGCGCTGCAAATGATCGCCAAGCGCATCCAGACCTCCCGTGCTGGCCTCGACAACCCGAGCAAGCCGATTGGCGTATTCATGCTGGCCGGCACCTCGGGTGTGGGCAAGACCGAAACCGCACTGGCCCTGGCCGAAGCCATGTACGGCGGCGAGCAGAACGTCATCACCATCAACATGAGCGAGTTCCAGGAAGCCCACACCGTGTCCACACTCAAAGGCGCGCCACCGGGCTATATCGGCTACGGCGAAGGCGGTGTGCTGACCGAAGCGGTGCGGCGCAAGCCCTACAGCGTGGTGCTGCTCGATGAGGTGGAGAAAGCCCACCCGGACGTGCACGAGATTTTCTTCCAGGTGTTCGACAAGGGCGTGATGGAAGACGGCGAAGGCCGGGTGATCGACTTCAAGAACACCCTGATCCTGCTGACCACCAATGCCGGTACCGAACTGATCTCCCACGTCTGTAAAGACCCGGCGAACATCCCCGAGCCCGAGGAAATCGCCAAGGCCCTGCGCCAGCCGCTGCTGGAGATTTTCCCACCGGCCTTGCTCGGTAGACTGGTGACCATCCCGTACTACCCGCTGAGCGACGAGATGCTCAAGGCGATCACGCGCCTGCAACTGAACCGCATCAAGAAGCGCGTGGAGAATACCCACAAAGTCGCGTTCGAGTATGACGACGCCGTGGTCGACCTGATCGTCTCGCGCTGCACCGAGACTGAAAGCGGCGGGCGCATGATCGACACCATCCTCACCAACAGCCTGCTGCCGGACATGAGCCGCGAGTTCCTCACGCGCATGTTGGAAGGCAAGGCGTTGGCGGGGGTGCGGATCAGCAGTCGGGATAATGAACTGCACTACCAGTTCAACGATTGACCTGAAGAAACACGGTCAAAACTGTGGGAGCTGGCTTGCCTGCGATAGCGGTCTGACATTCAACATCAATGTTGACTGAACCACTGCCATCGCAGGCAAGCCAGCTCCCACACTGGATTCGGTTTCTTCAGTTATTAAGGTATTTACGGGACTACCGATGCTATTCAACCAAGCCTCACGCCTGGCCAAGATCACCAGCCCCCTCGGGCCAGATGTGCTGCTGCTCAACGAAATGGGCGGCGGTGAAGAGCTGGGCCGGCTGTTCAACTATGAGCTGCAACTGACGTCCCTGGACGCCAACATCGACCTCAACCAGTTGCTGGGCAAACCGATGAGCGTGGGCCTGCAACTGGCCGACGGTGGCGAACGGTACTTTCATGGCATCGTCGCGCGCTGCAGCCAGAACATCGACCAGGGCCAGTTCGCCAGTTATCAGGCCACCCTGCGCCCCTGGTTGTGGTTGCTCAGCCGTACCTCCGATTGCCGTATCTTCCAGAACCTGAGCATCCCGCAGATTATCAAGCAGGTGTTCCGCGACCTGGGTTTTTCCGACTTCGAAGACGCCCTCAGCCGGCCATATCGCGAGTGGGAATACTGCGTGCAGTACCGCGAGACCAGCTTCGATTTCGTCAGCCGGTTGATGGAACAGGAAGGCATCTACTACTTCTTCCGCCATGAACAGGATCGCCATGTGCTGGTGCTGGCCGACGCCTATGGCGCTCACACCAACGTGCCTGGCTATGCGTCGATCCCCTACTACCCCAAGGACGAGCAGCAGCGCGAACGCGACCATATGCACAACTGGCACCTGGCGCAGGAGGTGCAGCCAGGCTCACTGGAGCTGAACGACTACGACTTCCAGCGCCCCAGCGCGAGCATCGACGTGCGCTCGGCCATGCCGCGCCCGCACACCGCCGGCGATTACCCGCTGTACGACTACCCCGGCACCTACGTGCAAAGCGCCGACGGCGAACACTATGCGCGCACCCGCATCGAAGCCCTGCAAACCCTGCATGAACAGATCGAGTTCAGCGGCAACGCGCGCGGCCTGGGCTCGGGCCATCTGTTCAGCCTCACCGGCTTCAGCCGCCAGGACCAGAACCGCGAATACCTGATCGTCGGTTGCCGTTACTTCATCGTGCAGGAAAGCCTGGAAAGCGGTGGCGGCTCAGGCTCGGCGCAGTTCGAAAGCAGCCTGACCTGCATCGACGCCCAACAGAGTTTCCGCCCGCTGGCCAACACGCACCGCCCCATCGTCAAAGGCCCGCAGACCGCGTTGGTGGTAGGCCCCAAGGGCGAGGAAATCTGGACCGACCAGTACGGCCGCGTGAAGGTGCACTTCTACTGGGACCGCCACGACCAATCCAACGAGAACAGCTCGTGCTGGATTCGTGTGTCGCAATCCTGGGCCGGCAAGAACTGGGGTTCGATGCAGATTCCACGCATCGGCCAGGAGGTGATCGTCAGCTTCCTCGAAGGCGACCCCGACCGGCCGATCATCACCGGGCGGGTGTACAACGCTGAGCAGACGGTGCCCTACGACTTGCCGGAGAACGCAACCCAGAGCGGCATGAAAAGCCGCTCCAGCAAAGGCGGAACGCCGGCCAACTTCAATGAAATCCGCATGGAGGACAAGAAGGGGTTGGAGCAGTTGTATATCCATGCCGAGCGTAACCAGGACATCGTGGTGGAGGTGGATGAGAGCCACTCGGTGGGGCATGACCGGAATAAGAGCATTGGGCATGACGAAATCGTGACCGTCGGCAACGACCGGGTACGTGCAGTCAAGCACGACGACATGCTCATGGTGGGGTTCAGCAAGACAGACGCCATCAGTAAAAGTTACCTGATTGAAGTGGGCGAAAACCTGCGTCTGGTTTGTGGCAAAAGCGTGCTGGAGCTCAATGCCAGCGGGCAGATCAATCTCACCGGTGTTCAGATCAATGTGTATTCCGAAGGCAGCTCCGAGATCAACACCGGAGGCAATCTGCATTTGAATATTGGCGGCAAAGGCGGCACCACACCCATGGGCCAAGGGGTCAAGGGCGACATTGACGCCGCCGTCAACGCCATGTTTCCCAAGCCGTCTTCCGGCCAATAACGAGACTCCGTTTCAATGACCTATCGACTCAATGAATTTGAATTCACCCTGCCCAGCGATGAGGTTCAGGATGCTTCCATCAATATTCTGAAGTTCGCCGCGCTGGGTACGTCGCTGATCGTTAGCCGCAGCCTGCTGGGTGATGGCGAGACGCTGCAGAGCAACTTCGAAGAGCAACTGGCGAAGCTGGAAAAGCAGGTACAGGACTTGCGCTATCAACCGGCCAAGGCTCTTCGTGTAGGCGCGGCGCAGGAGATAGACGCCATCGAAGTGCATAACCAGTTCAGCAAAGGCACCGAGCGCATCCATCAATACCAGTTAGCACTTGTGATACCCGGCACTCGGCAGATGCTTGCCCTGAGTTATGTCAAAGCCCAACCCCTGGGCGATGCTGAAAGCGCCCATTGGGCAACCATCAAAAGCACCCTGCAGCTGAATCCCAAACCTTGAAGCCCCTAATCCATGTCTGACGCTCTCTGGGCGGCACGCCTCGGCGACGGCCTGCTGCACACCTCGGCGATGGCCGACATCCTGGGCGGCGTGCTGGAAATTGCGGCCAACATCGCTATTACGGCCGTCGCCACGGCTGCGATTGTGGCCGCCACCGGTATTACGGTTGTAACCGGCGGGCTAGGCTGCTTTGTACTGGGCGCCGTGGTAGGCATCATCGTCGGCATTGGCATGAGCAAGACGGGGGCAGACAAGGGACTGACAAAAGTTTGTGACTGGATAGGCAATGCGTTATTCCCGCCGGTGGTGATGGCGACCATTGCCACCGGCTCACATAACACCTTCACCAACGGCATACCCGCTGCGCGTGCCGCAGGCGCAATCGGCCCGGTCAGCCCGCAACCTGCCGAAGGCGGCAATCCCGAGGAAGCCAGCTACCTGGACATGGCCAAGGGATTTTTCTCGCAGATGTGGCGCCCCACCGTGGCGGTTCCTGCGCCGGGCGCAGTCCCCAAACCGCTGGACATCGTCATCTGCACCAAGCATCCACCCATGCCACCGCAGTTTATTGCCGAAGGCTCCAGCAAGGTCACGATTAATGGGCAGCCGGCCGCCCGCAGCGGTGACCGAAGTACCTGCGACGCATCGATTGTCGAGTCGGGGATGATCTCCAGCAACGTGCGTATTGGCGGCAGCCCCGTGGTGGTGCGCGAGATCCGCAGCGGCAAGACCCCCGGTGTCGGGCTGGCGGTGACCGCGCTGTTGATGCTGCGCGGTGGGGGCTCCAAGTTTTTCAGCAAGCTGCCGTGCATGGTCGTTGGTGGACTGGTGTCGTGGGGCACCAGCCAAGTGACCAATGCCATTACCTCCGCAGTAGCAGGCTCGCCTAACCCGGTACACAGCTCCACGGGCGCGAAAATTCTTGATGGGGAAGACGACCTGGACTTCACCCTGCCCGGCCTGCTCCCTATCGAGTGGCAGCGCTACTACAGCAGCCGGGACGAGCGTCGCGACGGTCTGTTCGGTGCCAGCTGGAGCGTGATCTACGAGGTCTGCGTCGAGATCGGCGTACACCCCGACGGTGGGGAACGGCTGGTCTACACCGATGAGCAAGCGCGACAGATCGACATGGGCGTGATCCCGCTGGGCGGTGCCGTATTCAGCGCAGGAGAAGGCTTGAGCGTACGGCGCAATACCAATGGCCAACTACTGATCGAAAGCGTTGATGGGCTGTATCGGCTATTCGAACCAACGCCAGGCAACGCCTCACACCTGCGCCTTAGCCAATTGGGGGATCGCAACGACAACCGAATCTTCCTTGACTATGACATTCAGGGTCGGCTGAGCCACTTACGAGATACGTTCGACCATGTGCGTGTCGAACTTGTTTACAGCCAGCAATGGCCTGCGCGAGTGGAGCAAGTCAAACGGCTATACCCCGATCACAGCCAAGAAACCCTTGTCAGTTACGGCTACGATGCTCGCGGCGACCTGGCCGAAGTTCGCGATACCGACGCAAATGTGCAACGCCGCTTCACCTACGACAGCGGCCAGCGCATGGTCGAGCATCAGCTGCCCACCGGGCTGCGTTGTTACTACCAATGGGACTGTGTGGACGGTAGCGAATGGCGCGTGGTGCGGCACTGGACCGACGAAGGTGACGAGTACCGGTTCGACTATGACCTGCCGGGCGGTGTGACGCGCATTACTGATGGTTTGCAACGGGTCAGCACACGCCGCTGGAACCCGCAGTACCAGATAACCGAGTACAGCGACAACCTGGGAAAAACCTGGCAGTTTGAATGGAATGACGAGCGTCAGCTGCTCAGCGCCACCGATCCGCAAGGCGGCAAATGGCAGTTCGGCTACGACGAGTCCGGCAACCTGTGCAGCACTCGGGATCCATTGGGGCGTATCGAGTCGACGTTATGGCTGGAGCATTGGTCGCTGCCGTTGGTGGAGACCGATGCGGCAGGCCACGCGTGGCAATATCAGTATGACCAGCGCGGCAATTGCGTCAGTGAAATCGATCCGTTGGGGCATGTCACACGATATCGCTACGATACGTTTGGACAGGTGGTGGAGATCATCGATGCCACGGGCAAAAGCAAAACCCTGCGTTGGAATGAAACCGGACAGTTAATCCAGCATATCGACTGTTCGGGGTACCCCACAGCATTCGAGTACGACCGCCAGGGTCATTTGCAGGTGGTCATTGACGCCTTGGGTGAGCGCCAGCGCTATCAACACGACAGCCAAGGCCGGTTGCTACAGAGCGAAATGCCGGACGGCCGCATCGAGCAGTACCTGCGTGACACCAGCGGGTTGTTGATCGGCTATACCGATGCCGCAGGTCACACCACCCGCTACCAATACGGACGCCGCGGGCAAGTGCGCCAACGAATAGATGCCCATGGCAGGCAGATTGAGTTCCGCTACGACGCCTACGGACACCTCCAAACCCTGACCAATGAAAATGGTGAGAGTTACCGCTTTACCTGGGACCCGTGCGACCGTCTGGTAGAGCAGCAAGACCTCGACGGCAGCGCCCGACGTTATGCCTATGACCTTCTGGATAACGTAGCCGCCGTTGAGTACGTGCCCACAGGGCAGACACCTGAGCCTTCAATTGTGCATCGACTCGAACGCGATGCAGTGGGCCGCTTGCTGTTGAAACAAACCGATGATGGTCGCACCGAATACACCTACGACCCGTTGGACCAACTCACCGCTGTCACCTTCATCGGCAATGACGAAACCACCCAGGCACTGGCCTTCGCCTACGACGCGCGCGGCCAATTGCTTATCGAACAAAGCGCCGCCGGCAGCCTGAACTACCACTACGATGAGCTCGGCAACCTGATCCAGACGCAATTGCCCGACGGCCGTTGGCTCAACCGCCTGTACTACGGCAGCGGCCACCTGCACCAGATCAACCTCGACGGGCGCGTCATCTGCGACTTCGAACGCGACCGCCTGCACCGTGAAGTCCTGCGTACCCAAGGCCAGATCACCACGCGCAGCGAATATGACCGCAGCGGCCGCCTGCGCTCACGGATACGCCGTTCCAACGGCCAGCCCACGCAACTGCCGGCCGCCCAGCAAAAACACTTTGACTATGACCCGGCCGATAACCTGATCGGCCGCCTGGAGCGTGACCGCGATAACCGTCGGGATCAGCGCCAACTGCTCCACTACGACGCGACCGGGCGCATTATCGCCAGCCAGGACAACGCTCAGGGCCAGCGAGAAACGTTTGCCTACGATGCCGCAGCAAACCTGCTGGACGGTCCGTCAGCCAGTGCGGGGCTGGTGGTGCATAACAAGCTGTTGACCTATCAGGACAAACGCTATCGTTACGACGGTTTCGGCCGAATGATCGAAAAGCGCAGTGCCCTACGCGGCGTACAGCTCTTTGCCTACGACGCAGAGCATCGCCTGATCGAAGTCCGTAGCCAGAAGGATGGACGCGAAACGGTCGTAAAAATGACCTATGACCCCCTCGGCCGGCGCATCGCTAAAACCGAACATGACAGCAACGGTTATCCGTTGGGTGAAACCCGCTTTGATTGGGAGGGGTTGCGCCTGCTGCAGGAGCATCGGCATAGCCAGACCAGCCTCTATCTCTATGAAGAAGACGGCTATGTACCGCTGGCTCGAGTGGACGGCACGGGTGAGCATCAAAGCGTGCGCTACTACCACAACGACCTGAATGGATTGCCTGAGCAACTGACCGAAGCTGATGGGAAAACGGTGTGGCAGGCGCGCTATCAGGTGTGGGGGAATGCGGACGAAGAAGTGCGTGAAGCGTACTTTATAGAAGAGCAGAATTTGCGGCTCCAGGGGCAGTATCTGGATCGGGAGATTGGGCTGCACTACAACACGTTTCGGTTTTATGATCCGGATGTGGGGAGGTTTACGACGCCGGATCCGATTGGGTTGGCGGGAGGCGGCAATCTTTACCAATACGCTCCTAACCCGACGGGTTGGATAGACCCCTGGGGCTGGGCCTGTTCCTCAGCACAAAGGAGGCAGAATAAAGTCAACGGTAAAGCCGCTGAAAACCTGGTGCATCAGAAGCTATTAAATAATCCCAAAGTGACCGTGCTCGGTACACAGGTTTATGTCAAAACTCCAGGTGCAGGGAGAGGCCGCTACGTAGACATTTTGATAAAAAATAACAAAACCGGGAAAGTCGTCGCAATTGAGGTCAAGTCAGGTGGTGCTGTACGGTCTAAAGCCCAGCTTGCAAAAGACAAAATCATCGCCGATGGGAAAGGCATATTTGGTAATTCTGGAAAGAGCACAAAAGGCGTAACCGTTAGCGAAGCCAGGGTCCCACTATGGAGGTTGCCGTAATGACTGAAACTGTAAAAGATATATTGAAGTTACTGACCTCATTCTTAGCAGAACCCTTCGCGAAACATGGGTACGCGCTAAAAAAAGGCAGAAATTTTGAAACGAATGGCGAGCGTGGTCGAGTTCGTCGCTACACGATAAATCTATCCAAGAGCAAGGGATGGTTTTCTCTCCACTTGACGCTTCAGATAGTGGACCCAGCGCTGATGACGTGCGTGAACAACGTCCTTAATAAAGCACTCCGAGACGAACGGTTTGAATATCCGGAAAACTGGTCCCAGTCTATTATCGAGAAGACTATTAAAACCCGGACTTCCAACCATGTTGTCGCCGAACTGACGGACTGGCGGCCACTAAAAAATCCCGGCGAAACGCTTGAGAACTTCAATGAGCGTTTTTCAATATGGTTGTATTCATTTGACAGCCTGGATGAAAAACCTGACTGGAAAGAGCAGTTGCTGACCAGTATTGGATTAGCCCAATGTTGGTTTGACGAAGCAGATTCGGAAGACTGGATTCGCACCAACACTGATTATCCTGCTCTTTATTTGCTATATAACGAAGGTCTAAATCAGAAACTTGAAGACAAATACAAAGCTGTGCTGAGGTCCTCTGAAGACCCAAATGAAGTGGAACTGTTTTACCTGCATCTGTCTTGATAACCAGAACAACACCCAAGGTCAACGGGAACCTTCATCTACGATGCCGAGCATCGCTTGATCGAAATCCACAGCGAGAGGCGCTCTGCCACGTTATTCGCCAAACGAAAAGGTTGTTTCTAAAGGATCACCGGCTATGGGTATCAATCAAATTATCCTCTCAGAGCAAGACCATAACCTTGGACAAATAGGCGGAGGTGCGTGGCTTGCAGACCTTGCACTGTGGCCTAAAGATCCGCAAACCGGTCAGCTTATGCTGCCGGTGATTACGATGACCTCAACGTTCTTGGACGTCCCATTCATACCCTCCGGGATGGCGCTTACGGTGTTCGTCTCCGTTGAGCGAACTGACGAAACGTACACACGATCGTCTGTACGAAAGTTGACTGTCCATCAACAAAGCGAGATGGAAAAACTTCAACTTGGCCATAGCCAGGTTCTGCTTCACGCGCTGGCGACTTCCGAACTCACACCCGCTGCGTTGGTTGATCCAATTCCGCGAACGTATATTGCCCAGCAACCGTTCACTCCCGAACAAATGGAGGAAGAATTGGAAGACGTGGACAGTGGCGCGGGTATCAGCAAGGCCCTTGGGCGCCCCGCTTGGTTGCAAGACCCTTTGTATGAAAGCCCTCGCTACTATTTCTTGGCTCAACTCACCGACGCCGACATTGCAAAAATCAGCCCTAGTCACGAAGGAATATTCGGTGGAGGTATCGGCTATGTGTTCGCCGATAATCGAGCGAAAAAGCTGAAGGAAGGGGATGTGGGCGGCTATTTCCTAGTTCAATTCACCTGAAAATGCGATTAGGCGAGCTGGCTTAATCTGGCATACGCATCAGCACCCAACAAAAAATGGGCACCCGACCCAGTCGGCGTGCCCATCTTCTTTACCGCCCCGCCTCCCTTCGAGACGGTACCGCTTAACTTACGGGTTGACGCTGTCTTTGAGCGACTTGCCTGGCTTGAAAGCGACGGTGTTGCTGGCCTTGATCTTCACTGGCTCACCGGTTTGCGGGTTTTTGCCGGTGCGGGCGCCGCGGTGGCGTTGCAGGAAGGTGCCGAAGCCGACCAGGGTGACGCTGTCCTTGCGGTGCAGGGCGCCGGTGATTTCTTCAAGGACGGCGTTGAGGACGCGGTTGGCCTGTTCTTTGGTGAGATCGGCTTTTTCAGCGATGGCGGCTGCGAGATCTGGTTTACGCATATGTGAAGCCTCTTTGACGGTTTTTTGTTGTTATGTCCGTGCTGCTCTCTGGTGGAGCAGCGCCAAGGCGCCGCAGGCTCTACTCTGCGGCAGACGGGAGTGAGGATGGCATGCCCTCGGGCGCCGCGCCAGTCTCGCGGCGGCCTTTCTCCGGGTATGAACGTGATGTTTGCGACAGAACGGCTGGTATTTACGCCAGTAACGGCGGAAGTTCTTTGTTCAGCGCCAGTTTTTCCATGACGGCGCTGCCGGTCAGTGCGTAACCCAGCAGGCGGCCGCTGGCATCGCGGCACAGGGCCTTGATGTCGGCACCCTGCCCTTCGACGCTCCACACACCTTCGGTGCCCCGTGGCGCAGGAGACACCACCAGCGGGCACACCGGGGTTTTCACCGTGATCGGCATAGGCCCATAGCTCACCGCCGTGGCATTGCCGGCCAAGGTTTGCGCCAGGGCGCGGGCGCAGCTCATCAATGGCATCACGTACAACAGGTTCAGACCATCAACCTCTGCGCAGTCGCCCAAGGCGTAGATGTTGGCGTGGGAGGTCTTGAGGTGGCGGTCCACCATGATGCCGCGGTTGATTTGCAGGCCGGCGGCTGCGGCCAAGTCCACGCGAGGGCGCAGGCCAATGGCGGACA
Organism: Pseudomonas sp. PA-4-8C; assembly: GCF_021606625.1. Lineage (NCBI taxonomy): Bacteria > Pseudomonadati > Pseudomonadota > Gammaproteobacteria > Pseudomonadales > Pseudomonadaceae > Pseudomonas > Pseudomonas sp. PA-4-8C. The sequence continues at coordinate 22,635 of NZ_WKCD01000009.1, read as the reverse complement.
CCACCAGGTCACAGTGGATCACTTCGCCGTCCGACAGGTGCGCTTCAAGGCCATCAGCCGTGCGTTGCAGGCGATTGAGCACCGGGCCCAGGTGGAAACGCGCGCCGATGCCTTCCAGCCCGGCTTGCACCGCTGCGGCTGCCGCCGGGTGCAGCAGGGTCGGCATGACTTGCTCACACGGCGCGACCAGGTCGATTTCATAGCCGCCCAGGATCAGATCATTGGCAAACTCACAACCGATCAGGCCGGCGCCGAGCAGCAGTACGCGTCGTTTACCGGCAGCGGCGGCACGAAAGCGCGCGTAGTCTTCCAGGTCGTTGATCGGGAAAATCAACTCAGCCGCATCGCCTTCGACCGGTACGCGCACGGTTTCTGCGCCCCAGGCCAGGACCAGGTCGCGGTAGGTCACTGCTTCCTCGCCGATCCACAGACGCTTGTGGCCTGGGTCGATGCCGCTGATGCGTGTATGGGTGCGCACTTGGGCCTTGAGTTGCTCGGCCATCGCGCCAGGCTCGGCCATGCTCAGGCCATCGGCTTCCTTGTTCTTGCCAAAGCCGGTGGAGAGCATGGGCTTGGAGTAGGAGCGTCCGTCATCGGCAGTGATCAGCAGCAATGGGGTCTCGCTATCGAGCTTGCGAAACTCCCGGGCGACGTTGTAACCGGCCAATCCTGTGCCGATGATCACGACAGGTGCGTTCATTCCCTTCTCCTTGTAGTACGTTTCTTAATTCGTTGATTAGCCGATTTCGATCATTTCGAAATCCATTTTGCCCACACCGCAGTCCGGGCACAGCCAGTCTTCCGGGACGTCCTGCCACAGAGTGCCTGGTGCAATACCGTCATCCGGCCAGCCGTCCGCTTCGTTGTAAATAAGGCCACAGACGATACATTGCCACTTCTTCATTACGTGCTTCCTCAGGTTCAGGCGTGTTGGCCGGCGGTCGATGGATCCAGCGTTGCCGCGCGGCTCAGGGCGTTTTGTACTGATCGGGGCCTGCAGATGCAAGCATGTTCGACGCAAACGACGGGTTTGGCACGGCAAAAGCCCAGGGTGCCATGGTAAGCTCGCGGCCTCTTTTGCTGCCAATACTGACTCACCGTGCCGCACTCAATCGCCCTTCCCGATGCTTGCCAATGGCTGACCCAGAGCCTTCTGAGCCCCTTGCCCACGCCCTTGACCCTCAATTGGCTGTTTGACGAAGGCTCGCTGACGCGACGGCTGACGTGGCTTTCCAACGAGGGTTTCAGCGTGACGCCGCTGTTCGAAGGCTGGCAACCGTTGCGCGACGACGAATGTGCCGCGCTGGACCTGCCGCCGGCCAGTATCGGTTGGGTACGCGAGGTGTATTTGCGCGGGCACGGCCAGCCTTGGGTGTTCGCCCGCAGCGTGGCGGCCCGCAGTGCCTTGCAGGGCGACGGGCTGCACATGGACGAGCTGGGCAGCCGTTCGCTGGGCGAGTTGCTGTTCTGCGACCGCGCCTTTACCCGCCAGGCTATTGAAGTGTGTCACTACCCTCGTGCCTGGCTGCCAACAGCGGACCAGGCCGATAACCTGTGGGCGCGCCGCTCGCGCTTCGACCGCGGGGCGCTGAGCGTGCTGGTGGCGGAAGTCTTTCTGCCGAGTTTCTGGCACGCGTTGCACGATCATCCGGAGAACTGCTGATGTACCAACGTCTGCTCAAGTCCTTGAACCGCCTGAACCCCAGGGCCTGGGATTTCATTCAGTTGACGCGCATGGACAAGCCCATCGGCATCTACCTGCTGCTGTGGCCGACACTGTGGGCCCTGTGGATCGCCGGCAAGGGCTCGCCGTCGCTGATCAATATCGTGATTTTCGTGCTGGGCGTGGTACTCACCCGGGCCGGCGGCTGCGTGATCAATGACTGGGCCGACCGCAAGGTCGATGGCCATGTGAAACGCACCGAGCAACGCCCGCTGGTGAGCGGCAAGATCAGTTCGAAAGAAGCCCTGGTGTTTTTTGCCGTGCTGATGGGCATCAGTTTCCTGCTGGTGCTGCTGACCAACGCCAGTACCATCCTGCTGTCCCTGGGCGGCCTGGCTCTGGCGGCGAGCTACCCGTTCATGAAGCGCTACACCTATTACCCCCAGGTGGTGCTGGGCGCCGCGTTTTCCTGGGGCATGCCGATGGCGTTTACCGCCGAGACCGGCGATTTGCCTGCCACCGCGTGGCTGCTGTACATCGCCAACCTGTTGTGGACGGTGGGCTACGACACCTATTACGCCATGACCGACCGCGATGACGACTTGAAGATCGGGGTGAAATCCACCGCCATTCTATTTGGCGATGCCGACCGCGTGATCATCCTCACGTTGCAAGGCCTGGCGCTGGCGTGTCTGTTGCTGGCCGGCGCGCGGTTCGAGCTGGGCGGGTGGTTCCACCTGGGGCTGCTGGCGGCAGCGGGCTGTTTTGCCTGGGAGTTCTGGTACACACGGGACAGGGACCGCATGAAGTGCTTCAAGGCGTTCTTGCATAACCACTGGGCCGGGTTGGCGATTTTTGTCGGGATTGTGGTGGATTACGCAGTTCGCTGAGGATTCTGTGGTGACTGTTGGGACGTCATCGCAGGCAAGCCAGCTCCCACATTTTGACTGTATTCGCAGATCAAAAAATTGGGAGAGGCTTGCCCCCCGATGGATTCAGCAGCGCCGCAGACTTAAGGCTTGATGATGTGCCAGACGCTACCCTTCCCATCACCGGTCTTGTCACCGGCTTTCTTGTCGTCCTTGTAGGTATAGACAGGCTTGCCTTTGTAGGCCCACTGGCTGGTCTGGTCGTCGCGGGTGATCACCGTCCAATCGCCGGTCTTGGTGTCGGTGGATTCTGCTTTCAGCGGTGGCCAGTTGGTCGCGCACTGGTCCTTGCACACTGATTTGCCATCAGCGTCCTTGTCGAAGGTGTAGAGCGTCATCCCCTTGTGATCCACCAACATCCCGTCTTTGGTCATCGCCGGCTCTGCCGCAAACGCCAGGCCTGGCAGCGTCAACACCGCAGATACCAGCAGGGCTTTCCAGGAAACAGTGCTGTAAGTCATCGGAACCTTCCTTTTGTGGTTGTCAGGATTCGGACCCAAAGGGTAGTCCAGAGTGCCGTTAATTGCCCAAGCGACTAAATTACTGTCACACGACTGCAATAATTCCGTTATCTAATGCGGCGCAAGACAGTTAAATGACAAGAGGATTGAGCATGGTTGGCAGGAGCATTCTGATCGTTGACGACGAAGCGCCCATTCGCGAAATGATCGCCGTCGCGTTGGAAATGGCCGGCTATGACTGCCTGGAGGCGGAGAACTCCCAGCAGGCCCACGCCATTATCGTCGACCGCAAGCCGGACCTGATTCTGCTCGACTGGATGCTGCCCGGCACCTCGGGCATCGAGTTGGCCCGCCGTCTCAAGCGTGACGAGCTGACCGGGGATATCCCGATCATCATGCTCACCGCCAAGGGCGAAGAGGACAACAAGATCCAGGGCCTGGAAGTCGGCGCCGATGACTACATCACCAAGCCGTTTTCCCCACGGGAACTGGTGGCACGCCTCAAAGCCGTGCTGCGCCGTGCCGGCCCGACCGATGGCGAAGCGCCTATCGAAGTCGACGGCTTGATCCTGGACCCGATCAGCCACCGCGTGACCATCGACGGCAAGCCTGCGGAAATGGGGCCGACCGAATACCGCCTGCTGCAATTCTTCATGACCCACCAGGAGCGCGCCTACACCCGTGGCCAACTGCTCGACCAGGTGTGGGGCGGCAACGTCTATGTGGAAGAGCGCACGGTGGATGTGCATATCCGCCGCCTGCGCAAAGCCTTGGGCGATGCGTACGAGAATCTGGTACAAACCGTGCGCGGCACCGGCTATCGATTTTCTACCAAAGGCTGAGCCAGCCGTTTCGTGAATCAATAGCCTGACTTAAACAGCTGACAAGGACGCATGTTCAAGTGAATCAAAACTGGCATGGCACCCTGATCCGCCACATGCTCTTGCTGGTCACCGGCTGCCTGTTGGTGGGGCTGGTCAGCGGCTACTACGGCTGGAGCCTGGCCGCGGGCATTGCCTTGTACCTGGGCTGGACCCTCAAGCAGTTGCTGCGCTTGCATGAATGGCTGCGCCAGCACAAACCCGATGAAGCACCGCCCGATGGCTACGGCCTGTGGGGCGAGGTGTTCGACAGCATCTACCACCTGCAACGCCGCGACCAACGGGTACGCGGGCGGCTGCAAGCGGTGATCGACCGGGTGCAGGAGTCCACCGCCGCGCTCAAGGACGCGGTGATCATGCTCGACAGCGACGGCAACCTGGAATGGTGGAACCGTGCCGCGGAGACACTACTGGGCCTCAAGACGCCCCAGGACAGCGGCCAGCCGGTGACCAACCTGGTGCGCCACCCGCGCTTCAAGGAATACTTCGAGCAGGACAACTACGAAGAAGCCCTGGAAATCCCCTCGCCCACCAACGACCGCGTGCGCATCCAGCTGTACCTGACCCGCTACGGCAACAACGAGCATTTGATGCTGGTGCGTGACGTGACCCGTATCCACCAGTTGGAACAGATGCGCAAAGACTTCGTGGCCAACGTTTCTCATGAGCTGCGCACGCCGTTGACGGTGATCTGCGGCTACCTGGAGACGTTGCTCGACAATGTCGACGAGATCAACCCGCGCTGGAGCCGCGCCCTGCAACAGATGCAGCAGCAAGGCTCACGCATGCAGACCCTGCTCAACGACCTGCTGTTGCTGGCCAAGCTTGAAGCCACGGACTACCCCTCGGACAACCACCCCGTGGCTGTGCAGAGCCTGTTGCAGACGATCAAGAACGATGCCCAGGCCCTGTCGGGCGAACGCGGGCAGCAGATCACACTGGAGGCCGACCCAACCGTATTGCTCAAGGGCAGCGAAGGCGAATTGCGCAGCGCCTTCTCCAACTTGGTGTTCAATGCGGTGAAGTACACCCAGGACAAGGGCAATATCCGCATTCGCTGGTGGGCCGACGAGCATGGCGCGCACCTGAGTGTGCAGGACTCGGGGATCGGTATCGACGCCAAGCACCTGCCGCGCCTGACCGAACGCTTCTACCGTGTCGACTCCAGCCGCAACTCCAACACCGGTGGCACCGGTCTGGGCCTGGCCATCGTCAAACATGTGCTGCTGCGCCATCGGGCCCGCCTGGAGATCAGCAGCGTGCTGGGGCATGGCAGTACCTTTACCTGCCATTTTCCGCCGGCGCAGGTGACCCGTGAGCGAGCGGTCGAGGCCGATAATTAAGTTGAAGTGAGCACGGCCTAATGTGGGAGCTGGCTTGCCTGCGATGGCGGCGGGTCAGCCAAATCATCGGTAGCAGGCAGGCCGCCATCGCAGGCAAGCCAGCTCCCACACGGGCTCTGCGTCACGACTTTGCAGCCCCGCCCGGCAGCGGGCACTAGGCAAGCGCCCCGTCAGCCGCTACATTGGCCGACTTGTGCCTGCCTTTCAGGCCCACCTGTCACCCCTTATTGAACACACGGAACCTGCAAAACCCCATCATGGACCCTTCCCCTGGCATTACCCTGGCTACACTCTTCGCCGATTTCGGCATGATTCTTTTTGCACTGATCCTGGTACTGCTCAACGGCTTCTTCGTTGCGGCGGAATTTGCCATGGTCAAACTGCGCGCCACCCGCGTCGAGGCCATCGCCCATAAGAACGGCTGGCGCGGGCAGATCCTGCGTACCGTGCACAGCCAGCTCGACGCCTACCTGTCGGCCTGCCAGCTGGGTATCACCCTGGCGTCCCTGGGCCTGGGCTGGGTCGGTGAACCGGCCTTTGCGCACATCCTCGAGCCGATGCTGGGCGCGGTCGGCGTGCAGTCGCCGGAAGTGATCAAGGGCGTGTCGTTCTTTGCCGCCTTCTTCGTGATTTCCTACCTGCACATCGTGGTCGGCGAACTGGCCCCCAAGTCCTGGGCGATCCGCAAACCCGAGCTGCTGTCGCTGTGGACGGCCGTGCCGCTGTACCTGTTCTACTGGGCGATGTACCCGGCCATCTACCTGCTCAACGCCAGTGCCAACGCCATTTTGCGCATCGCTGGCCAAGGCGAGCCTGGCCCGCACCATGAGCACCATTACAGCCGCGAAGAACTCAAGCTGATCCTGCACTCCAGCCGTGGCCAGGACCCCAGCGACCAAGGCATGCGCGTACTGGCCTCCGCCGTGGAAATGGGCGAGCTGGAAGTGGTGGACTGGGCCAACTCCCGGGAAGACCTGGTGACCCTGGATTTCAACGCCCCGCTCAAGGAAATCCTCGCGCTGTTCCGTCGTCACAAATTCAGCCGTTACCCGGTGTATGACGCGGTGCGCAACGAGTTTGTCGGCTTGTTGCACATCAAGGATTTGCTGCTGGAGCTGGCGGCCCTGGACCATATCCCCGAATCGTTCAACCTGGCCGAATTGACCCGCCCGCTGGAACGCGTATCGCGGCATATGCCGTTGTCGCAACTGCTGGAGCAGTTCCGCAAAGGCGGCGCGCACTTCGCCCTGGTGGAAGAAGCCGACGGCAAGATCATCGGCTACCTGACCATGGAAGACGTACTGGAAGTGCTGGTGGGCGATATCCAGGACGAACACCGCAAGGCCGAGCGCGGCATCCTCGCCTACCAGCCCGGCAAACTGCTGGTGCGTGGCGACACGCCGTTGTTCAAGGTGGAGCGCCTGTTGGGCGTCGACCTGGACCACATCGAAGCCGAAACCCTGGCCGGCCTGATCTACGACACGCTCAAGCGCGTGCCGGAAGAAGAGGAAGTGCTGGAAGTGGAAGGCTTGCGGATCATCATCAAGAAGATGAAAGGGCCGAAGATCGTACTGGCCAAGGTGCTGCTGCTGGACTGACTGCAGGCGCAGTGCTGTGTGTGGGAGCGGGCTTGCCCGCGATAGCGGTGGGTCAGCCAGCGCATCGTTGACTGATAGATTGCTATCGCGGGCAAGCCCGCTCCCACATGGACCAAGCGTCGCCTTGAAGGGTCACGCACCCGGCACGAAATGCTTCTGCGCCGTGCCACGGGCGATCAGGCGGGAAATGTAATCCAGCTTCTGCGCATCCTGGTCGATAAAGCGGAAGGTCAGTTGCAACCAGTCGCTGTCGGGCTTTGGCTCGTAGGCGACGATGGCGTGCAGGTAGCCGTTGAGCCGTGCGACTTCGGCGTTGTCGCCCTGCTCAAGGTCGAGCACGGCGCTTTCCAGTACCTGAGGCAGGACCTCGCCACGCTTTACCACCAGCAACGCCTCCTTGATGCTCAGGGCCTTGATCACGCATTGCTGGGTGCCGCTTGCGAGGCGCAACTGGCCCTGACCGCGACTGCCAGCCGGCGCCGCTGCCGCGGGGGCCTTGACGGGCGGGGTGTTGAGCAGGCCTTTGCTGGGCGCCGCCACCGGGGCCGGCTTGACCGCTTCGGGTTTGCCGCCGGTCAGGGCGCTCAGGGAGTCGTTGCCGAAGGCTGAGTTCATCTTGGTCGGCGCGCTGGCAATCAGTGCATCGAGGCGACCGATCTTGTGCAGGGCCTGCTTGACCTTGTTGAGCAACTGCTCGTTGGTGAACGGCTTGCTGACGTAGCCGGAAACGCCTGCCTGGATGGCCTGCACCACGTTTTCCTTGTCGCCACGACTAGTCACCATCACGAACGGCATGGCCTTCAGGTGGGCTTGCTCGCGGCACCAGGTCAACAGCTCAAGGCCGGACATTTCCGGCATTTCCCAGTCACACAGCACCAGGTCGAAGGTTTCGCGCATCAGGATGGATTGCGCCTTTTTGCCGTTCACCGCATCTTCGATCTTGATCCCAGGGAAGTAATTGCGCAGGCACTTCTTCACCAGGTCGCGAATAAACGAGGCGTCATCCACCACCAACACACTGACTTTACTCATCGACCCTTCATCCTATAAAAACGTCTGCAAAACGCCTGACTGATGGCATTTTGCCAAAGCTCGCGGGTCACAGAAGGACTTTATGGCGCCTGCTGTGCAAAAAATTCAGATGCCACAAACGAAAACGCCCGGCCAGAGGCCGGGCGTTAATTTCTCGGGCAACCTTACTTATCGTCAGATTCGCCCGAAACATTAGGGATTAGATCAGCAGTGCCTTCAACTTCGGCTTTCATGCGCTTGAGGCCCATGTGCCGCACGTCGGTGCCGCGCACCAGATAAATCACCAGTTCCGAGATATTGCGCGCATGGTCGCCGATACGCTCCAGGGAACGCAGCACCCAAATGATGTTCAAGACTCGCGAGATCGAGCGCGGGTCTTCCATCATGTAAGTGGCCAACTCGCGCAGCGCAGTCTTGTATTCGCGGTCGATGATTTTGTCGTACTGGGCCACAGACAACGCCAGTTCGGCGTCAAAGCGAGCGAAGGCGTCGAGGGCATCACGCACCATGTTGCGCACCTGATCGCCGATATGGCGCACTTCCACGTAGCCACGAGGGGCTTCACCCTCCTCGCACAGCTGGATGGCGCGGCGGGCAATCTTGGTGGCTTCGTCACCGATGCGCTCCAGGTCGATCACCGACTTGGAAATGCTGATGATCAAACGCAGGTCCGAGGCTGCCGGCTGGCGACGGGCGAGAATGCGCAGGCACTCTTCGTCGATATTGCGTTCCATCTGGTTGATCTGCTCATCAATCTCACGCACCTGCTGGGCCAGGCCCGAGTCGGCCTCGATCAGCGCGGTGACCGCATCGTTGACTTGCTTCTCCACCAGCCCGCCCATCGCCAGGAGGTGGCTGCGCACTTCCTCAAGCTCGGCATTGAACTGCGCGGAGATGTGGTGGGTAAGGCCTTCTTTGCTAATCATGTTGGCGTCCTTGGAGCGTCCGGTAAGGTGCGGAGAACCGCAGCGTCAGTGCAATCAGAACCACAGCTTCCTAGCCGTAGCGACCGGTGATGTAGTCTTCGGTCTGCTTCTTCGCCGGATTGGTGAACAGGGTGTCGGTATCACCGAACTCCACCAGCTTGCCCATGTACATGAACGCGGTGTAGTCGGAAACCCGCGCCGCCTGTTGCATGTTGTGGGTGACGATGACGATGGTGAACTTGGACTTGAGCTCGTAGATCAGCTCTTCGACTTTCAGGGTGGAGATCGGGTCGAGGGCCGAGCACGGTTCGTCGAGCAGCAACACTTCCGGCTCTACGGCGATGGTACGGGCGATCACCAGACGCTGCTGCTGGCCGCCGGACAAGCCGAGTGCCGATTCGTGCAGGCGGTCCTTGACCTCGTCCCACAATGCCGCGCCCTTGAGCGCCCATTCAACCGCTTCGTCGAGGATGCGTTTCTTGTTGATGCCCTGGATACGCAGGCCGTAGACCACGTTTTCGTAGATGGTCTTGGGGAACGGGTTGGGCTTCTGGAACACCATGCCCACGCGGCGACGCAGCTCGGCCACGTCTTCGCCCTTGCGGTAGATATTGGTGCCGTAGAGGTTGATCGCACCTTCTACACGGCAACCGTCCACCAGGTCATTCATGCGGTTGAAGGTTCGCAGCAGCGTGGACTTGCCGCAGCCCGACGGGCCGATGAAGGCGGTCACGCGTTGCTTGGGGATGTTCATGCTGACGTCGAACAACGCCTGCTTGTCGCCGTAGTACAGGCTCAGGCCAGGGACTTCGATGGCCACGGTTTCCTGGGCCAGGCTCAGGCTCTGCTTGTCGCGACCCAGGGCAGACATGTTGATGCCGTGGGATTGGGTTTCGTGTTGCATGGGATGCTCCCTGTGCTACCAATTCATTTCGTTGAACCGCCGGGGCGGCTTACTCAAATTCTGTGCCTGTGGGAGCTGGCTTGCCTGCGATGGCATCACTGCGGTCTTACTGATACACCGCGTCGTCTGCATCGCAGGCAAGCCAGCTCCCACATTGGATCGCATTAACTGTCCAACGCCTTGTACTTCTCGCGCAGGTGGTTACGAATCCACACCGCCGACAGGTTGAGCGTGGCGATCACCAGTACCAGCAGCAAGGCAGTGGCGTACACCAACGGCCGTGCGGCTTCGACGTTGGGGCTCTGGAAGCCGACGTCATAGATATGGAAGCCCAGGTGCATGATCTTCTGGTCCAGGTGCAGGTACGGATAGTTACCGTCCAGCGGCAGCGACGGCGCCAGCTTCACTACACCCACCAACATCAGTGGTGCCACCTCACCGGCGGCACGCGCCACGGCGAGGATCATGCCGGTCATCATTGCCGGGCTGGCCATCGGCAGCACGATCTTCCACAGCGTTTCCGCCTTGGTCGCGCCGAGTGCCAGGGAGCCTTCACGCACAGTGCGGGGAATGCGCGCCAAGCCTTCTTCGGTGGCCACGATCACCACCGGCACCGCCAGCAGGGCCAGGGTCAGCGAGGCCCAGAGCAGCCCCGGCGTACCGAAGGTCGGCGCCGGCAGGGCTTCAGCGAAGAACAGACGGTCGACCGAGCCCCCCAATACATACACGAAGAAGCCCAGGCCGAAAACGCCGTAGACGATAGCCGGTACACCGGCCAGGTTGTTCACGGCGATGCGGATGATGCGGGTCAAGGTGTTCTGCTTGGCGTATTCACGCAGGTACACCGCGGCCAGTACGCCAAACGGGGTCACGATCATTGCCATGATCAGGGTCATCATCACGGTGCCGAAGATGGCCGGGAAGATCCCGCCTTCGGTGTTGGCTTCCCGTGGGTCATCACTGAGGAATTCCCAGACCTTGCTGAAGTAGAAGCCGATTTTGGTCATGGTGCCCATGGCGTTCGGCTGGTAGGCGTGCACCACTTTGCCGATACCGATTTCCACTTCCTTACCGTTGCCGTCACGTGCGGTGAGGGCGTCGCGGTTGAACTGTGCGTGCAGGTCGGCCAGGCGCGCTTCGATGTCTTGGTAGCGGGCGTTCAGCTCAGCGCGGTCGGCGTCCATGTCGGCCTGGGCGGCTGCGTCGAGCTTGCCTTCCAGTTCCAGTTTGCGACCGTGCAGGCGGATGCGCTCCAGCCCGGCGTTGATCGCGCCGATATCGGATTTTTCCAAGGTCTTGAGCTGAGCGGCGAGCTTGTTCACACGCTCGACACGCGCCTGCAGTTCCGGCCACGCAGCTTCGCCTTCAGCGATAACCTTGCCATCCTGCTTGACGTTGACCAGGGTGCCGTAGAAGTTGCCCCACTCACGACGCTCGATGGCCATCAGGTTCGCAGGCTTGGTCTGGTCCTTCAGCCACTCGCCGACGATCCAGGTGAAATCGTTGCCGTTCAGGTCGCGGTTGCCGACCTTGATCAGCTCACGGGTCATGAATTCCGGGCCTTGGTCCGGCACCGGCAGGCCCGCGCTTTTCAGGCGCTCACGCGGCACTTCTTCTTTCTGCACCACTTCGCCGATCACGATGTGGTTGGCCTGGCCTGGCACGTTGTAGTTGGCCTGGATCAGGTCGGCCGGCCAGAAATGGCCCAGGCCCCGCACCGCAATCACAGCCAGCAAACCAATGGTCATGATGACCGCGATGGACACCGCGCCACCGCTGATCCAGACGCCGGGGGCGCCGCTCTTGAACCATCCATTCAGGGAGTTCTGTTTCACAGACTTCTACCTTTCTTAAAGCGACGAGTATTTCTTGCGCAGACGCTGACGAATCAGCTCGGCGAGGGTGTTCATGATGAAGGTGAACAACAGCAGCACCAGCGCCGAGAGGAACAGCACGCGGTAATGACTGCCGCCCACTTCCGACTCGGGCATCTCCACCGCAACGTTGGCCGCCAGGGTGCGCAGGCCCTCGAACAGGTTCATCTCCATCACCGGGGTGTTGCCGGTGGCCATCAGCACGATCATGGTCTCGCCCACGGCGCGGCCCATACCGATCATCAGCGCCGAGAAGATGCCCGGGCTGGCAGTGAGGATGACCACGCGGGTCATGGTCTGCCACGGCGTGGCACCCAGGGCCAGGGAGCCCAGGGTCAGGCCGCGCGGCACGCTGAACACGGCGTCTTCGGCGATGGAGTAGATGTTCGGGATCACCGCAAAACCCATGGCCAGGCCGACCACCAACGCGTTGCGCTGGTCGTAGGTAATGCCCAGATCGTGGGAGATCCACATGCGCATGTCACCGCCGAAGAACCAGGTTTCCAGGTACGGGCTCATGTACAGCGAGAGCCAGCCCACGAACAGGATCACCGGGATGAGAATCGCGCTTTCCCACCCATCGGGAACACGCAGGCGGATCGACTCAGGCAAACGGCTGAAGACAAAGCCGGCGACCAGGATGCCAATCGGCAACAGCATCAACAGGCTGAAAATGCCCGGCAGGTGCCCTTCCACATACGGCGCCAGGAACAGGCCGGCGAAGAAGCCGAGAATCACCGTCGGCATGGCTTCCATCAGCTCGATCACCGGCTTGACCTTGCGGCGCAGGCTCGGTGCCATGAAGTAAGCGGTGTAGATCGCTGCGGCAACCGCCAGTGGCGCCGCCAGCAGCATGGCGTAGAACGCAGCCTTCAAGGTACCGAAGGTCAACGGAGCCAGGCTCATCTTGGGTTCGAAGTCAGTGTTGGCGGCCGTAGATTGCCAGACGTATTTAGGCTCGTCGTAGTTCTCGTACCAGACCTTGCTCCACAACGCGCTCCACGACACTTCCGGGTGCGGGTTGTCGAGCAGCAACGGTTGCAGCTTGCCACCCGCCTCGACGATCACACGGTTGGCCCGTGGCGACATGCCGAACAGGCCCTGGCCGTCGACCACCGGGTCCACCAGCAAGGTGCGGTGGGCGGTGCTGTGGAACACGCCGAACTGGCCAGCAGCATCCAGGGCGGTGAAGCCTTTGCGGCGCTCTTCAGCGCTGATTTCGACGACGGGCGCAGTGCCCATCTGGAAGGTGCGGATCTGTTTCAGGCGCTGTTCGCCATCCGCATCTCGGGCCATGAACCACTGGGCCAGGCCGCCTTTGGAGTTACCCAGGATCAGCGAGATACCACCAACCAACTGGGTGCTGGCGGTGATTTCGGTGTCGGCGTCTTCCAGCAGTTTGTAGCGACCGTTGAGGCTCTTGTCGCGCAGGCTGAACACGTCGGCCAGGGCACGGCCGTTGATCACATACAGCCACTGCTGGCGTGGGTCGATGAAGATCGCCTTCACCGGCTCGGTCATCTGCGGCAGCTCGACACGTTTCTGCTCGCTGGTGACTTCACCGGTCATCATGTTTTCTTCACGACTCAGGGTCAGCACGTTCAAGTGCGAACCAGCGGAACCTGCCACCACCAGCGAGGTGTCGGTGGCGTTGAGCGCGACGTGTTCCAGAGCGCGACCGGCGTCATCCAGCACGATCGGCGTTTCGCCGTAGGGGTATTCGATTGCCGGGGTGATGGTTTTCTTGCCGTCCGGGTACGACACCTTATAGGTGTGGCGGAACACCAGGGACTGGCCATTGGACAAGCCGAGGATCACCAGCGGGCTGCCCGGCTGGTCTTCACCAATGGAAGCAACGCTGGTACCGGCGGGAATCGGCAGGTCGACACGCTTGAGCTCGGCACCGGTGTCCACGGCAAAGAACAGCGCCTGGCCTTTGTCGGAAACCCGCATGGCGACTTGGTTCTGTTCTTCGAGGGAAATCATCAACGGCTTGCCGGCGTCTTGCATCCAGGCGGGCGTCAACGCGTCTTCCTTGGTCAACGAGGCGCCCTGGAACAGGGGCGCGACCACGTAGGCGAGGAAGAAGAAGATCAGGGTAATGGCAGCCAGCACGGCGAGGCCGCCGACCAGCACATACCAACGGGTGAAGCGATCCTTGAGCGCGCGAATGCGGCGCTTGCGTTGCAGCTCAGGCGTATTGAAATCAATGCGCTTGGGAGGGGAAGTCGTCGTCATGGTGGAATTGGCCAGATCATTCATGCGCACACCCTAGCGATCCTGTATGACAGAAAGATGACAGTGCAGTGACGCAACAAATCCGCCGCGAAGCAGGGCTGGCAGCGGATAAAAAATTAGGGATGCAGACTGCTTATGTGGGAGCGGGCTTGCCCGCGATGGCATCAACACGATTTCAACGCTAAACCGCGTCGCCAGCATCGCGGGCAAGCCCGCTCCCACAAAAAAGCATGCGTCTACATCAGGTATCGCAGGCTTAGTTGCCTTCTTTCAAACCCAGGTCAGCCAGGGCCTTGGCGGCGACTTTGGCTGGCAGTGGGATGTAGCCGTCTTTGACCACGACTTCCTGGCCCTGCTTGGACAGCACCAGTTTCACGAACTCAGCTTCCAGCGGCGCCAGTGGCTTATTCGGGGCTTTGTTGACGTACACGTAGAGGAAACGCGACAGCGGATACTTGCCGTTCAGGGCGTTTTCTTCGGAGTCTTCGATGTAGTCAGTGCTGCCTTTCTTGGCCAGTGGCACGGTCTTCACGCTGGCGGTCTTGTAGCCGATGCCCGAGTAACCGATGCCGTTCAGCGAGGAGCTGATCGACTGCACAACCGAAGCCGAGCCCGGTTGTTCGTTCACGTTTGGCTTGTAGTCGCCTTTGCACAGGGCTTCTTCCTTGAAGTAGCCGTAGGTGCCGGATACCGAGTTACGCCCGAACAGTTGCACTGGCTTGTTGGCCAGGTCGCCGGTCACGCCCAGGTCGCCCCAGGTTTTCACATCAGCCTTGGCGCCGCACAGACGCGTCGACGAGAAGATCGCATCGACCTGTTCCATGGTCAGGTGCTGGATCGGGTTGTCCTTGTGCACAAACACCGCCAAGGCATCCACGGCAACCGGGATAGCGGTTGGCTTGTAGCCGTACTTCTGCTCGAAGGCCGCAAGTTCCGTGTCCTTCATCTTGCGGCTCATCGGGCCCAGGTTGGAGGTGCCTTCAGTCAACGCAGGTGGCGCCGTGGCAGAGCCGGCAGCTTGAATCTGGATGTTGACGTTCGGGTATTCCTTTTTGTAACCCTCGGCCCACAGGGTCATCAGGTTAGCCAGGGTATCGGAACCGACGCTGGACAGGTTACCCGACACACCAGTGGTCTTGACGTAAGCCGGGATTGCCGGATCAACACCAGCGGCCACCGCGTTGGCGGTCGCAACGCCAGCAGCGACAAAAGTCATTGCCGCCATCAAACGTTTCAGTTTCATGCCTTGCTCCTAGCAGATAGGGATAATTGGATCGGGGCCAAGTATCGGCAGGCCGTGTGAACACTCTATGTCTTAAATATGACAATTAGATGAAAGGCCACTATCGGGAAGCGAAGTAAAAAACAGAACAAACACGTTCACTGTGGTGAGGCAGCCTACTCCCCCACCACAGTGATCAGGCGGGTTTTAGCGGCCGTGTTTCCACAGGTAGCCGCCTACCGCCATCCCCATCACACAGAGGATAGCCACGTAGTAAGCCGGCCCCATCGGGCTCTCCTTCATCAGCAGCGACACCACCAATGGCGTCAGCCCGCCGAACACGGCATAAGCAACGTTGTAGGAGAACGACAGGCCACTGAAACGCACCACCGGCGGGAAAGCTTTGACCATCACGTAGGGCACCACACCGATGGTGCCGACAAACAGGCCAGTCAAGGCATACAACGGGAACAGCCAGTCCGGGTGGGCCATCAGGCTGTGATACAGCGTCCAGGAAGTCGCCAGCAGCAGTGCGCAACCGGTTACCAGCACGCGGCCGGCGCCAAAACGGTCGGCCAGGGCACCCGAGGCGATGCAGCCCAGGCTCAGGGTCACGATGGCCAGGCTGTTGGCTTGCAGCGCAACCGTAGGGCTGAAGTGGTAGATGGTTTGCAGCACGGTCGGGGTCATCAGGATGACTACCACCACGCCGGCCGACAGCAGCCAGGTCAGCAGCATCGACAACACAATGGCGCCACGGTGATCGCGCAACACGGCGCGCAACGGCAGTTCAGCGGCCAGGCTTTTGCGTTGCTGCATCTCGGCGAAGATCGGGGTTTCATGCAGCCAGCGACGCAGGTACACCGACAGCAGGCCGAATACGCCACCGAGCAGAAACGGGATACGCCAGGCGTAATCAGAGACCTGTTCCGGTGTATAGGCCGTATTAATAGCGGTGGCTACCAGCGAGCCCAGCAGAATACCGGCGGTGAGGCCGCTGGTCAGGGTGCCGCAGGCGTAGCCGATGTGGCGCGGCGGCACGTGCTCGGAGACGAACACCCAGGCGCCCGGTACTTCGCCGCCAATCGCTGCGCCCTGGATGATGCGCATCAACAGCAGCAGCAGCGGCGCCCACAGGCCGATCTGTGCATAGGTCGGCAGCAGGCCCATGATCAGGGTCGGCACGGCCATCATGAAGATGCTCAGGGTGAACATCTTCTTGCGCCCCAGCAGGTCACCGAAGTGCGCCATGATGATGCCGCCCAAGGGGCGGGCCAGGTAGCCTGCGGCGAAGATGCCGAAGGTCTGCATCATGCGCAGCCATTCGGGCATGTCGACGGGGAAGAACAACTTCCCGACCACAGTGGCAAAAAACACAAAGATGATGAAGTCGTAGAACTCCAGCGCTCCACCCAGGGCAGACAGCGACAGGGTTTTGTAGTCGTTGCGGTTAAGCGGTCGTGCGGGCGGCGCAATGCTTGAAGGCACTGTGGTCATGGCAAGGCTTCTCTTATTAGTCAGATCAGGAATCCGCAACAGCGTGGGTTTGCGCCTGGCAGGTCCGGCACGATAGCAAATTGCCCGGAAAAGCACAGTCCAAACCCTTGCGCCGCATCAGCGCCACCTCGCAAGCATCCCCACTTGCGAAGCACCTTATTCCCTTTCCGAATTGTTATGGGGGGCCGAAAACGCCATCAGATACTGACGGCCAGCGCTAAAAAGAAACAATGGTCAAACCCCTCAAGTTGAATGACCGTTTTGGCCAATTTTTTGACGCCTGGAAACTCTTCTATATAGATGCACAAAATCAGGAGCAGATGGTCGTCGCGCAGGCTATCGACCGATATACTCCCAGCCCTGCACCGGTCTATTGCGTGGAAGTTGCGCGAAACCGTCGTTGGCACCGGCCAGCCGATTTCGCAGAGTTTCCCTCAAGGCGCCTTTCGAAAAACGTGACGAACGTAGTATGTTCGGGGCTGAATCGTTTTTCCAAGACGGCTATTCACCGATTACATAGTCCAAGAGTCACGGGTCAGAGGCACCCCCGGCATGATCGAACTCGAACAAGAAGATCCTATCCCGCAAGGCGATCTCGCCCTGCAAATCACCGCGCTTCCGCGTGAAACCAACGGCTTTGGCGATATCTTCGGCGGCTGGTTGGTCGCGCAGATGGACCTGGCGGGCACGGCAATGGCCAGCAAGGTCGCCGGTGGGCGCGTGGCCACCGTGGCGATTGATCGCATGGCGTTCCTGGTGCCGGTGGCCGTGGGTGCGCAGCTTTCCTTCTATACCCAGGCCCTGGAAATCGGCCGCAGCTCGATCCAGATGATGGTCGAAGTGTGGAGCGACGATCCGTTGTCCAGCGAATGGCGCAAGGTGACCGAAGCCGTATTTGTGTTCGTCGCCATCGATGGCAGCGGCCGCACGCGTTCCGTACCGTCACGGGCGCGTTAAACCTCGCCGGGTTTTAACGGTCAATTGCCCCATTGCCTGCCATTAAGAGAGCTTTGTCATGCCTACGCCCCACGTTGAGACGGTAAAAATCGACGAGCTGGACTGCTGGCGCATCCGCCACAACGGTGCCGAGCTGATGGTGGCCCAACAGGGTGCGCATATCTTCAGTTACCAGCGCGAGGGCGAACAGCCGCTGATCTGGCCGAACCCTGAGGCCGTGTTCAAGCAGGGCAAAGGCATTCGTACCGGCGTACCGGTGTGCTGGCCGTGGTTTGGGGTGTTCGACCGCAACCCGCAAAGCGTCAAAGCCATGCGCCAGAGCGATCAGCCTGCCGGCGCCCACGGTTTTGTGCGCACCGCGCGTTGGGAGCTGGCCACCACCGAACTCGACGGCCAGACGCTGCGAGTGGACCTGGTATTGCCGGTGCCGGCGGGCGGCTTTCCAGGCTGGCCCCATCAGGTAGACCTGACGCTGAGCCTGCTGCTGGACGATCACCTGCATATCCGCCTGACCAGTCACAACCGTGGCACCGACACCGTGACCCTCAGCCAGGCATTGCACACCTACTTCGCCGTGAGTGATGTGCGCAAGGTGCAGGTCGAGGGCCTGGATGGCGTGGATTACATCGATACCGCCGATGGGTGGGCCGAGAAGCAGCAAGCCGGGCTGCTGCACTTTCGCGCCGAGACAGACCGCATTTACCTGAATACGCCGGCACAGTTGAATATCGTTGATAGCGACTGGCAGCGCCGTATCCAGCTCACCAGCGAAGGCTCCAAATCCACCGTGGTCTGGAACCCCTGGACCGAACGCGCCAAGGCTTTCGACGATATGGCCGATGACGGCTGGCAGGGTATGTTGTGCATCGAGACAGCGAATGTGCTGGATGATGTGGTGAACCTGGCGCCCGGCGAAAGCCACACCTTGGGCGTTCGTATCACGGCCCTGGCCTTGTAAACCCAACCCAATGTGGGAGCTGGCTTGCCTGCGATGCAGACAACTCGATGTGTCAGGAACACCGAGGCGCTGCTATCGCAGGCAAGCCAGCTCCCACAGGGGTTATGCTTTGGGCTTTAGAGATCAGACTCCTGCACCACCCGAACCTTCCCGGCCTCCAGCGCATACGCGGCATCCGCCAAGTCGTTATTGACCTTCTCCACCTTCAACGTGCCCGTGACCCACAGCGGCGTGTAGATATCATCCAGCTTCAGCCCCTTGGGATAGCGCACCAGCACCAGTTGGTTAGGCGGCGGTGGCGGCACGTGTATGCAGGCGCCCGGGTAAGGCACCAGGAAGAACAGCGTGCTGCGGCCCTTGGCGTCCGTTTCAAGCGGCACCGGGTAGCCACCAATGCGGATATTCTTGCCGTTCATGGCCGCTACGGTCTTGGTGGAATACATCACCGCAGGCAAACCTTTGCTCTGCTTCAAGCCACCCTTTTCGGTGAACGTGCCTTGGGCTTCGGGGGAGTTGTGGTCGATCTCGGGCATGGCCTCGAGGGCTTTCTGATCCGACAGCGGCATCAGGTCGAGCCAGTCGGTTTCCGGCAGTTCGCCAGCGTGCGCCAGGCCAGAGCCCAGCAGAAGAAGCGTTAACAGAAGACGGCGCATGGAGAGGCTCGGCAAATACAAGTGCCGAGCATTCTAGCCCTCTGCGCCTGCGCAGCGCAGAGGACTTTGTCGGCTGATTACTTCTTTTTGACCAGGCCGTAGATCACCAGCAACACGATGGCGCCTACCAGCGCGCCGATGAAGCCTGCGCCCTGGCCTGCCTGGTATATCCCCAGGGCCTGACCGCCGTAGGTCGCGGCCAGGGAACCGGCGATACCCAGCAGGATGGTCATGATCCAGCCCATGCTGTCGTCGCCAGGCTTGAGGAAGCGCGCCAGGAGGCCGACGATCAAGCCGATAAAGATGGTTCCGATGATACCCATGGCATTTCCCTCTGATTGGTATGAGTCATGCCAAAGCCTAGTCAGGCTTTGGCATCCTGCAATCAGAGAGACGCAGAACCCCAATGGTTCCCGCCAGGGCCAGGCTTATTGTTCGGCGATCAGCGCTTCAACCTTGAGGATCTGCGCCTGCAGCGTCGCGCGGTCCTTGCAACGCAGGTT
This sequence comes from Pseudomonas sp. PA-4-8C, assembly GCF_021606625.1. NCBI lineage: Bacteria > Pseudomonadati > Pseudomonadota > Gammaproteobacteria > Pseudomonadales > Pseudomonadaceae > Pseudomonas > Pseudomonas sp. PA-4-8C. The sequence goes on along the minus strand of NZ_WKCD01000009.1, from coordinate 2,996 downwards.
GGCGTGGCCGACCTTGCGCCCGGCCTTGAAGGCCTTGCCGTAGTGATGCACGTGGCAATCCTTGATCGCCATCACGCGCTCCACTGGCGGCACAGAACCGATGAAGTTGAGCATGGCACTCTCGCCGATCTTGGCCGTGGAGCCCAACGGCAAGCCCGCCACCGCCCGCAGGTGGTTTTCGAACTGGCTGCACTCGGCGCCTTCGGTGGTCCAGTGCCCGGAGTTGTGCACACGCGGGGCGATTTCGTTGGCCTTCAGGCCACCGTCGACTTCAAAGAACTCGAACGCCATCACGCCGACATAATCCAGTTGCTTGAGGACGCGGCTGGAATAATCTTCGGCCAGGGCCTGCAGCGGGTGGTCGGTGCTGGCCACGGAAAGCTTGAGAATGCCGCTGTCGTGGGTGTTGTGCACCAACGGGTAGAAGCGGGTTTCACCATCACGGGCCCGCACGGCGATCAGCGACACTTCGCCGGTGAACGGCACAAAGCCTTCCAGCAGGCAGGCGACGCTGCCCAGCTCGGCAAAGGTACCGACCACATCGGCGGCGGTGCGCAGGACTTTCTGGCCCTTGCCGTCGTAACCCAGGGTGCGGGTTTTCAACACCGCCGGCAGGCCGATGCTGGCGACTGCGGCGTCCAGGTCGGCCTGGGACTGGATATCGGCGAAGGCGGGTGTCGGAATGCCCAGGTCCTTGAACATGCTCTTTTCGAACCAGCGGTCGCGAGCGATGCGCAAGGCTTCGGCGCTCGGGTACACCGGCACGAACTGCGACAGGAAGGCCACGGTTTCAGCCGGGACGCTTTCGAATTCAAAGGTCACAAGGTCGACTTCATCGGCCAGTTGGCGCAGGTGGTCCGGGTCGCTGTAGTCAGCGCGTAGGTGTTCACCCAGGGCCGCAGCGCAGGCGTCCGGCGCCGGGTCCAGGAAAGCGAAGTTCATCCCCAGCGGCGTACCCGCCAAAGCCAGCATGCGGCCCAGTTGGCCGCCACCGATTACACCGATCTTCATCAATAACAACCTCAGGCGATGCGTGGGTCTGGATTGTCCAGCACGCTGTCTGTCTGCTCAGCACGGAATTTTTTCAGCACCGCATGAAACTGCGGGTGCTTGGCACCCAGGATGCTGGCCGACAGCAAGGCTGCGTTGATCGCGCCGGCCTTGCCGATCGCCAGGGTTGCCACCGGGATGCCGGCCGGCATCTGCACGATGGACAACAGCGAATCCACGCCCGAGAGCATCGACGACTGCACCGGCACGCCAAGTACGGGCAGGTGAGTCTTGGCCGCACACATGCCAGGCAAGTGCGCAGCGCCGCCGGCACCGGCGATGATCACCTCGATGCCACGGGATTCTGCTTCATCGGCATACTGGAACAGCAAATCCGGGGTGCGGTGGGCGGAGACCACCTTCACTTCGTACGGAATGCCGAGTTTTTCCAGCATATCGGCGGTGTGGCTAAGGGTGGACCAATCGGACTTGGAGCCCATGATCACGCCAACCAATGCACTCATCGTCGTGCCTCTTCTCTCTGGGCGCCCGCAGGCGCGTCAAAAAACAACAAGCCACGCGGGAGACCGGCGTGGCTTGGTGTACGAATTAAGGCCGGTTGGACCGGCCGAAGGCCGCGCAGTATACCGTAATAATCCAGATAAACAGCCCCTGGGATGACCATCTGTCTAGCGGCGCAAAGTGGCGGTTTTATTGACTTAAGAGTCAGGCGAAAGGTCCAGTCGATGGGTCTTGGCAATGGCATCGATCATGACCGACGAGACCCCCGTTTTTGCAGCGATCACGGGCCATTGCATCACCGCTTCATGCACCTCGCGGATGATCTGCTTGGCCTTCAGCCCTTTGATCTGGCTGCCCACACTGAGCAGGTCAGCCACCACAAAATTGTCGCGCTTACCGTTGATACTCATCTGATGGCTGTCGACCCAGAAGTTTCCAGGCATGTAGGACCAGGTAACGTCATAGGCAGGCGACAAATACCAGGTACCGTCAGTGTCCAGCAAAAAGCTGATGTTCTTGGTGTGGTCGTCCTGGTTTCGAGCGATAACGTTGAACACCATGCGCCTGAAAAACTGCTCCGCCTCCCGGCGCCCCAGTTTCAGCGCCCTGAACACGCTCAGGGCCTCGGCGTAGGAGTACTCACCCGGTTTTTTGTAGTCGGCATGGTCCAGTGCGCACAACGTCGCGGTGTGAATCTTGTCGCCGTCATCGGTGCGGTCGAATCGCTTGGTCATGAAGTGAGCACGCCCGCCCTCTTCAAGCAGACGGCACTCAGTCATTACCACACCGGCTTGCCTGGCCATCAGGTGGTAGGCATATTCAATGCGACCAAACCCCTGGCTATCGGCAAGCACGTCGGTGTTTTTTGCGACATCGAACTTGAGCAACCAGTAGCTATAGCCTTTGGGCGCTGGAACCTGCCCTGACCTGATATGCCCTTCGCGATTGATGGCAATGATCGCCTTTGCGCGAGCGCCACCGGCACTTGTGCCCACCTGGATCAAGCGCTGCAACGCGGCGTCGTCCACGCTAGGGTCATTGGATGTCAGCCGGTCCTCCAGGCTTTGGCGCCCCGAGAGCACCTCCCCAGCCAACTGGGCCAACGCCGCGACCTCGATGGTTTCGGCCTCATTGGCCTCAGTGTTCATGGCCGGCCGATATTCCAGCGCGCCCATGCCGCGATTACCTTGGTAGAGGAGTCGATCCACCGGCGTGAACGAAAGCTTGTCGCGACCCTGCTGCGCCAACCATGCGTTGATCAAGGCATTACCGAAGTCATCCGGAAGCGAGTCGGCAAAAATCGCCGGAAGCGCCTTATAGGTTTCCCGGTTCAGGTTGGTGAATGCGTAGGTGTACTGTAAGCGTCCAGCCCGCCCACCTTCTCCTCGAGCACCCCTGCCCGCATCCTCTGTATTTTTCAGCAGGGGATTCACATGGAAACGATGCACGCGCGGCGCGAGTCCTGGGCCAGGCATGTCCAGGCC
>NZ_WKCD01000089.1:0-19395 GCF_021606625.1 Pseudomonas sp. PA-4-8C | reverse complement strand
GGCCCGTGGCTTCACGGCGGTAAAAATGAACGGCACCGAAGAATTGCAGTTTGTCGACAGCTTCGAAAAAGTCGACCTGGCCCTGGCCAACGTCGCTGCCGTGCGCGATGCGGTCGGCCCTAACGTGGGGATCGGCGTCGACTTCCATGGCCGGGTGCACAAGCCGATGGCCAAGGTGCTGATGAAAGAGCTCGACCCGTACAAACTGATGTTCATTGAAGAGCCGGTGCTCAGCGAAAACTACGAAGCGCTCAAAGAACTGGCACCGTTGACCAGTACGCCGATCGCCCTGGGCGAGCGCCTGTTCTCGCGCTGGGATTTCAAGCGCGTGCTCAGCGAAGGCTACGTCGACATCATCCAGCCGGACGCCTCCCACGCGGGCGGTATCACCGAAACCCGCAAGATCGCCAACATGGCCGAAGCCTACGACGTGGCCCTCGCCTTGCACTGCCCGCTGGGCCCGATTGCCTTGGCGGCGTGCCTGCAACTGGATGCGGTTTGCTACAACGCGTTTATCCAGGAGCAGAGCCTGGGCATTCACTACAATGAAAGCAACGATCTGCTCGACTATGTGCGAGACCCGGGCGTGTTCGACTATGACCAGGGCTTTGTGAAGATCCCCAACGGCCCGGGTTTGGGCATTGAGATCAACGAAGAGTATGTGGTTGAGCGCGCGGCCATCGGCCATCGCTGGCGCAACCCGATCTGGCGCCATGCCGATGGCAGCTTTGCCGAGTGGTGATTTCCACCTGATTGAAACGCGCTAAAAAAGGTGGGAGCTGGCTTGACTGCGATGGCGGTGGGCCAGTCACCGCAGCGGTGCCAGTCATGCCGCCATCGCAGGCAAGCCAGCTCCCACATTGAGCGCGTTCCTTCCTCAACAAATATAAAAAGAGGCACCCCCATGCACCCTGAATCCCTCACCGGGCAGGCTTCTTTAGTCACGCCTAGCAGAAAGCGCTTTTTCATCATGGTGCTGCTGTTCATCACCGTGGTTATCAACTACCTCGACCGCAGCAACCTGTCGATTGCCGCTCCGGCGCTGACCAGCGAGCTGGGGATCGACCCGGTGCAAGTCGGGCTGATTTTCTCTGCCTTCGGCTGGACCTACGCCGCCATGCAAATCCCGGGTGGCTGGTTGGTAGACCGGGTGCCGCCGCGCATTCTCTACACGGCGGCCCTGCTGCTGTGGTCGATTGCCACCGTAATGCTCGGTTTCGCCGCCAGCTTTATCGCGCTGTTCGTGCTGCGCATGGCCGTTGGCGCGTTGGAGGCACCGGCCTATCCCATCAACAGCCGCGTGGTCACCACCTGGTTTCCCGAGCGCGAGCGCGCCACGGCTATCGGCGTCTACACTTCTGGGCAATTCGTCGGCCTGGCGTTCCTCACCCCGGTACTGGCGTGGCTGCAACATCAGTACGGCTGGCACATGGTGTTTGTGGTAACCGGTGGCGTCGGCATCCTATGGGCCGCGATCTGGTACGCGGTGTACCGCGAGCCCAAAGATTTCAAAGGCGCCAACGAAGCCGAAATCCAACTGATCCGCGACGGTGGCGGGCTGGTGGACATGCAGGCTAAAACCATCAAGGCACCCTTCAGTTGGACGGACCTGGGCATCGTGCTGAGCAAGCGCAAGCTTTGGGGCATCTACCTGGGCCAGTTTTGCCTGAACTCCACGCTGTGGTTCTTCCTGACCTGGTTCCCGACGTACCTGGTGAAATATCGTGGCATGGACTTTATCCAGTCTGGGTTGCTGGCCTCCTTGCCGTTCCTGGCCGCGTTTGTGGGCGTGCTGTGTTCGGGGGTGTTTTCCGATTGGCTGATTCGTCGTGGGGCGTCGGTGGGCTTTGCGCGCAAGTTGCCGATCATCAGCGGGCTGCTGATTTCCACGGCGATCATCGGGGCCAACTATGTGGACTCGACGGGGTGGGTCATCGCGTTTCTGGCGGTGGCGTTTTTCGGCAATGGCCTGGCGTCGATCACCTGGTCGTTGGTGTCGACCTTGGCGCCTGCCCGTTTGCTGGGGCTGACCGGGGGCGTGTTCAACTTCATTGGCAACCTGGCGGCGATTGCCACGCCTATCGTGATTGGTTTTCTGGCCAGTGGCTCATCGTTTGCGCCGGCCATTACCTACATTGCAGTACTGGCGTTGCTTGGCGCGCTTTCCTACATATTGCTGGTCGGCAAAGTCGAGCGGATCGAGCTGTAAAAAGGGGCGACCTGCGGGTCGCCCTTTTTTCGTTCTACGGCACCGACATCTCGTTGCGAAATACATTGCGCGGGTCCCAGCGCTGTTTGGTACGGCGCAAGCGGCTTTCGATCATCAGGTCGGGAAAGAATATTTTGTACCACTGGGGGTTTTTGCCGTTGGCCGGATTACCCCCTGCGTAAGTCATGTCGAGGTCGGGGTAATTGATGTAGCAGCCTTCGAACGCGTTGTTGAGCGGTACACCTTGAGCATCCGCAAACGCGTTGAAGTACAGCCCTCGGATCCAGTCAGCATGGGCTTGGTCCGCGGCGGCGCTGTCGCCGCGCCAGTAACACTGAGGTTGCCACTTGAGGAAGGACGAACGCTGGGCGGCCGACGACTCCTTGCGCACTGGCGCACTGGCGGCGTTGATCTGGCCGCCGAAGGACTGAATCTGGATCAGGCTTTGTGTCAGGTGGTTGTCAGGGTCTGGCCATGTCAGGGTAGTCCAGATGGCCTGTAGCACTTGAGGGCTGAACTCCCCTTTCTGGTAGGCCGACTTATAGCGCCCACGCTGGTTGTCTCCCGAACCATTCAGTGTTTGCTGGCACACCAGCCAATCCAGGCGCCGCGCCGCAGCCTGGGCGGATGACACTGAGTCGATGGGGCGCCCGCGGGCTGTGCCAGGCGGCAAATGGACCACATGAAACGGCACCAGCGACTCGGTGGCAGGCAAGCCGATGGCCGTGAGCATCTTTTCGACAAAATCATCAAACGGCGCGCGGTCGTTCAGTTCGCCGTCCTTATCCACATAATGGATGCCCAGCGTGATATTGCCTGTGTGCTGATGGCGCATTTCCAGCTTGGTCGCCAGGCCCCAGGTATCTGGGTTGCTCTGATGGCTGGAAAACCACAGCTGGTAAGCCACCAGCAAGCTTTCGAGTGCATCCTGGGTCAGTATTGACCAGTCCCATTCCAACACCAGCCACAGCACCTCTTTGGGGGCCGGTGGCAGGTCCTTGAAGTAATAACTGGTGATAATGCCGAATTGACCACCCCCAGCACCGCAGCACGCGGCGAACAGGTCCAATTCGTCCTGTTGGGTGCTGTCCCTGCTGACATGGCGCGGTTCGAGCCCTTTGCCTTGGCTGTCAGGCACCAAGATGTCGACCCCGCTGAGCCAGTCACACACCAGTCCATACTTGCGCGACAGCAGACCGTAGCCGCCGCCGCAAATGTGCCCGCCCAATCCGACCGAATAACAGGAGCCCCCGGGCAAGGTCTTGTTGGCCCGCTTGTACAACTCGCTATAGCTGTCCCAGATCTGGCTGCCGGCCTCCAGGCGAAAGCGGTAGCGAAAGGGCTGCGTCGGGCTCAGTTCGGAACCGATCTGCCCGCTGGCGTCGTACACCACTTGGCTCAGCGCGCTGATATCCAGGATCGACAGCATCTCATCCGGGCTGTCGGGCATCTTGTTGGCGACAAACCCCTCATAGCAGTGACCGCCGCTGCGTACGGTGATGCGTCCATTGGGCAGGGCCAATGCCTGGGCGGCGGCGTCCATGATGTCTTGCGGGCTGCGGCAAAGGTAAATCAGGTTGGCGCCATTGGGCGAAGACTGGCCCTGCACATTTCCCAAGGGCCAGCGCAGATTGAAACCCTTTTGCAGGGTGGAGTGGCGACGGTCTGAAACAGTGATGAGATCAAATGCCATGATGTACTCCTAAGAGCCAAGAATGACTTCTGATGCGGCTAACTTAACGACCGAGGGGCAAGGACTGCAGGGCTTGCGAAGGTGGTTAGACGGCAAAGGGCACGAAGTGCGTTAAAAAGGAGAGACGCGATGCCTAGCCTTGTGTAGGAGCGAGCTTGCTCGCGAAAAACGTTAACGATAACGCGTGCTCGCTGAATGAACGCGGCGCCTGTAAGTTTTTCGCGAGCAAGCTCGCTCCTACACATTAGGCGAGATGCCTGCCCCCTTTTGAAGCCTAGCGTATAAATCGGTGATGTTTGAACAGTCCGATCACCGACCGAACAGGCAGTTACTTGCGTGCGTTGCGCACACCTTCCGACAGCGCCGTGCAAAGCGTCAGCACGCCATCAATGGCTTGCTGGTCGTTCTTGGCCGTGGCGATGTGATCGATCAGCGCCGAACCCACTACCACCCCGTCTGCCAGGCGTGCGATGGCCGCGGCTTGGTCCGGTGTGCGGATACCAAAGCCGATGCTGATCGGCAGGTCGGTATGGCGGCGCAGGCGGGTCACGGCTTCTTCGACGTGTTCCAGGGTGGCGGCACCGGCCCCGGTTACACCGGCGACCGACACGTAATACACAAACCCGGAGCTGCCATTGAGCACAGTAGGCAGGCGCACGTCATCGGTGGTTGGCGTGGTCAGGCGGATAAAGTCGATGCCTGCAGCCTGGGCCGGGTCGCACAGCTCGCCGTTGTGCTCAGGCGGCATGTCCACCACGATCAGGCCGTCGACACCAGCTGCCTTGGCATCGGCAATGAACTGCGACACGCCATATTTGTGGATCGGGTTGAAATAACCCATCAACACCAGCGGGGTGTCGTTGTTGTCCTGGCGGAACTCGCGAACCATCTGCAGGGTTTTCAACAGGTTCTGCTTGGCGCCCAGAGCGCGGATATTGGCCAGTTGAATGGCCGGGCCGTCGGCCATCGGGTCGGTGAAGGGCATGCCCAGTTCGATCACGTCGGCGCCGGCGGCCGGCAAGCCCTTGAGGATCGCCAGCGAAGTGTCATAGCCGGGGTCGCCAGCGGTGACGAAGGTCACCAGGGCGGCGCGGTTCTGTTCTTTGAGTTGCGCAAAGCGGGTTTGCAGGCGGCTCATCAGTGTTTCTCCTGCTTGGACTGTTCCATATGGTGCATCACGGTCTGCATGTCTTTGTCGCCACGGCCCGAGAGGTTGACCACCATCAGGTGATCCTTGGGCAGGTTTGGCGCGCGCTTGAATACTTCAGCCAGGGCGTGGGCGCTTTCCAGGGCAGGAATGATCCCTTCCAGGCGGCAGCATTTGTGGAAGGCTTGCAGGGCTTCGTCGTCCGTCACCGAGGTGTACTGGACGCGGCCGATGTCGTGCAACCAGGCGTGTTCCGGGCCGATGCCGGGGTAGTCCAGGCCTGCGGAAATCGAGTGGGCGTCGATGATCTGGCCGTCGTCGTCCTGTAGCAGGAAGGTGCGGTTGCCGTGCAGCACGCCGGGTACGCCGCCGTTGAGGCTGGCGGCATGCTTGCCGGTTTCAATGCCATGGCCCGCGGCTTCAACACCGATGATTTCGACGCTGGTGTCATCCAGGAACGGGTGGAACAGGCCCATGGCGTTGGAGCCGCCGCCGATGCACGCCACCAGGCTGTCCGGCAGGCGGCCTTCCTGGGCTTGCAGTTGGGTACGGGTTTCCTTGCCGATCACGGCTTGGAAGTCACGCACCATCGCCGGGTACGGGTGCGGGCCGGCCACGGTACCGATCAGGTAGAAGGTGCTGTCGACGTTGGTGACCCAGTCGCGCAGGGCTTCGTTCATGGCGTCTTTGAGGGTGCCGGTGCCGGCGACCACGGGGATGACTTCGGCGCCCAGCAGCTTCATGCGAAACACGTTGGCCTGCTGGCGCTCAATGTCGGTGGTGCCCATATAGATCACGCATTGCAGGCCAAAGCGCGCCGCCACGGTTGCGGTGGCCACGCCGTGCATGCCGGCGCCGGTCTCGGCGATGATGCGCTTTTTACCCATGCGCCGGGCCAGCAGGATCTGGCCGATGCAGTTGTTGATCTTGTGCGCGCCGGTGTGGTTGAGCTCTTCGCGCTTGAGGTAGATCTTGGCGCCGCCGCAGAACTCGGTCAGGCGTTCGGCAAAATACAGCGGGCTTGGGCGCCCGACATAGTCGCGCTGGAAGTAGGCCAATTCTTCGTTAAACGCCGGATCTACCTTGGCCGCTTCGTATTCGCGGGCCAGGTCGAGGATCAACGGCATCAGGGTTTCAGCGACGTAGCGGCCGCCGAACGCACCAAACAGGCCGTTGGCGTCAGGGCCGTTGCGTAGATCGGTCTGGGACTGAGTCATGGGACGCTCCAGGAAAGAATGTGTTTAAAGGCAATGACGGTCACTCTACGCGTGACGCCTTGGCCTGAAAACCGATAAGATCGCCGCAACCTGTCAGGAAAACTCACAGATGAGCCGCGACCTCCCTCCCCTCAACGCCCTGCGCGCTTTTGAAGCCACCGCCCGCCTGAACAGCGTCAGCCAGGCAGCAGAGCTATTGCACGTGACTCACGGCGCCGTCAGTCGCCAGTTGAAAGTACTTGAGGAGCACTTGGGCGTGAGCCTGTTCGTCAAGGACGGGCGCGGCCTTAAACTCACAGATGCGGGGGGAAGGCTTCGCGACGCGAGCGCGGAAGCTTTCGAGCGTTTACGCGACGTGTGCGCCGAGCTGACCCAGCGCGGCGCCGATGCACCTTTCGTACTTGGCTGTTCCGGCAGTTTGCTGGCGCGTTGGTTTATCCCTCGGCTGGGGCGGTTGAATGCCGACTTGCCGGATTTGCGCCTGCACCTGTCGGCGGGCGAAGGCGATCTGGACCCGCGCCGCCCTGGGCTGGATGCCTTGCTGGTGTTCGCTGAGCCGCCGTGGCCAGCGGATATGCAGGTGTATGAGCTGGCCAGCGAGCGTATCGGCCCGGTTATGAGCCCACGCTTCGCCGATTTTGAACAGCTGCGCCAGGCTCCGGCGTCGGCACTGGCCGAGCAAGCCTTGCTGCACACCACCTCAAGGCCGCAAGCCTGGCCCAGTTGGGCACGGCAACACGGCATCGAGCCCGGCGCGCTGAGGCTCGGCCAGGGGTTTGAGCATTTGTATTATTTGCTGGAAGCGGCGGTTGCCGGGTTGGGCGTGGCAATTGCGCCAGAACCGCTGGTGGCAGAAGACCTGCGAGCGGGTCGTCTGGTGGCGCCGTGGGGCTTCAGCGAAACCCCGGCGCACCTGGCGTTGTGGCTACCCAAGCGCGCCGCGGATGGGCGCGCCGGGCAGTTGGCGCAATGGCTCAAGGCTGAGCTGTTGCGCCAACCGGTTTAACCGGTCAATCAGTCACCGCGTTTGCACAGCAGGTAAGCCGCCAGCAGGCCCAGTGCGCCCACGGCGACGCCAGCGGTCGTCCATGGATGCTCTTGAGCGTAGTCACGGGTGGCAGCGCTGGTTTCGCGGATTTTAACTTTGCTTTCTTCGTAGGCGTCGCTGATCAGGTGGCGAGAGTGCTTGAGGGCGTTCTCGGCATTGCTTTTCAAGGCCTTCAGCGTTTTGCGCGACTCATCGGACGCGTCGTCCTTGAGGCTCTCCAGAGATTTGAGCAGGCTCGAAATCTCGGCTTCCATGCTTTCCAGCGACGCTTTGCGTAAAGAAGTGTTGGCCATGTGGACATCTCCTGAAGTGATTGAGTGGCGTGTGTAGATACCGACTGCGCCGGTTTCAGAAAGTGCAGTAATTCTGAACTTTCGCCTCCCAACGGTCGCCTGAAGCAGTACGCACATTCGCTGCTAGTCTTGATTGACGACCTAAAGGAGAAACGCCATGAGTGATCATCACACGTACAAGAAAGTCGAACTGGTAGGCTCTTCCACCACCAGCATCGAAGACGCGATCAACAATGCCCTGGCCGAAGCCAACAAGAGCATCAAGCATCTGGAATGGTTTGAGGTGACCGAAACCCGTGGTCACATCAAGGATGGCAAGGCTGCACACTTCCAGGTCACGCTCAAAGTGGGATTCCGCATTGCCAGTAGTTGATCGGCAGAGTTGAACTTTGCCCGCTGGCCGATTGCCATAACCTGCGCTACAAACAACGGGTGCCGACGCGATGAGCGTCGGCACGCTCTTTTTGATCAGCGCAAGGAAAGTAACGGATGAAGACGTTTCTGTTGGCGGTAGGGTTGTTGAGCATTGCGGGTACCGCTATGGCGGCGGGCAAGCCTTGTGAGGAGCTGAAAAGCGAAATTGCCGCGCAAATCGACGCCAAGGGTGCTTCGGGGTATTCGCTGGAAGTGGTGGACAAAGGTGCTACGCCAAGTGACCACAAAGTAGTTGGCACCTGCGAAGGTGGCACCAAGGAAATTGCCTACAAGCGCGGTTAATCTCGTGTTGTGGACATAAAAAACCGACGCAAGTGCGTCGGTTTTTTTCGCCTGGATTTCAGCCCTTCATCACTTGTGCAAGCAGCTCGTAGGAATGAATCCGATCGGCGTGCTCATACAGGTCACTGGTAAAAATCAGCTCATCGGCGCCGGTCTGCTCGATCAACACCTCCAGCTTGCCGCGAATCTTCGCCGGGCTGCCCACCATGGCCAAACCAAGAAAGCTACCGACCGCGTCTTTTTCATGGGGCAACCACAGGCCGTCCATGGTTTTTACTGGAGGGCGCTGCACCAGGCTCTGGCCGCGCATCAACGCGAGAATACGCTGGTACACCGAGGTGGCCAGGTAATCGGCCTGCTCATCGGTGTCGGCTGCCACCAGCGGAATGCCGAGCATCACGTAGGGCTTATCCAGCACGGCTGAAGGCTTGAAGTGATTGCGATACACGCGAATCGCCTCATGCATCAAGCGCGGCGCGAAATGGGAGGCGAATGCGTAGGGCAAGCCCCGCTCGCCAGCCAATTGCGCACTGAACAGGCTTGAACCCAGCAGCCACACCGGCACATTGGTGCCGGTGCCCGGCACCGCGATAACCCGTTGGTCGGGCGTACGCGGGCCCAGATAGGCCATCAACTCGGCCACATCTTCGGGGAAGTCATCGGCACTGCCGGAGCGTTCACGGCGTAGGGCGCGGGCGGTCATCTGGTCGGAGCCGGGCGCGCGCCCCAGGCCCAGGTCAATACGGCCAGGGTAAAGGCTTTCCAAGGTGCCGAACTGCTCGGCGATCACCAGTGGCGCGTGGTTAGGCAGCATCACGCCGCCGGAACCCACGCGAATGGTCGAGGTGCCGCCTGCCAGGTAACCGAGCAGTACCGAGGTGGCCGAACTGGCGATACCGTCCATATTGTGGTGCTCGGCTACCCAGAAACGGTGGTAGCCGAACTTCTCCACATGCTGGGCCAAGTCCAGGGAATTACGCAGGGACTGCGCCGGGTTGCCGTCGGCGCGCACGGGCACCAGGTCAAGGGTCGAGAATTTTACGTCGGACAGCGATTTCATAAGCCTGCTTCTCCAATTGGGCGCACAGGCTTTTTTAAACGAGCCAAAACCTGCCGCTGCATGTGCATACCCTATGCAATGAGGGCATATACCCGAGATTCAATAGGAGGCTCTGAAATTTCCTACTGGATTGCTAGGTTTCTCTTACAAGTGAACTTTGCTTTGACGTCTATCCTCAGAACCTTACTGACGCAACACCACCGTTCGAGGAGAAAGCTATGAGTATCGTTAAAAAGGCATCCGCGCATTGGGAAGGCGACCTGAAGACTGGCCTGGGCTCCATTTCCACGGAAACCGGCGTGCTGCGCGAAGCGCCCTACGGCTTCAAGGCCCGTTTCGAGGGCGGCAAGGGTACCAACCCTGAAGAACTGATCGGCGCAGCTCACGCCGGCTGTTTCTCCATGGCGTTTTCCATGATTCTCGGCGACGCCGGGCTCAAGGCTGACAGCATCGACACCCAGGCCGAAGTGACCCTGGACCAGGTCGAGGGCGGCTTTGCGATTACAGCAGTGCACCTGATCCTGAAGGCCAAAATCCCAGGCGCGAGCCAGGCACAGTTCGATGAATTGAGCAAAAAAGCCAAGGAAGGGTGCCCGGTCTCCAAGGTACTAAATGCAACCATCACCTTGGATGCCACGCTGGTCAACTGACACGGCAGTCATCTTATGTGGGAGCGGGCAAGCCTGCTCCCACATTTTAGTTCTGCGTTAAATCAGAACTCGTGTTTGCAAAATGTGGTCGAATAGCCCATGCAGCCTAGGCGCACACTCGTGCGCAGCGCATTCAGGGAGCTCCACACATGAAACGTTTTGCCTTGGCAATCATCTGCGGTGTATTGGCCACTTCGGCCGTGGCCGCGCCAAAAGATTGTGAAGAGCTCAGGAAAGAAATCGAAGTGAAGATCCAGGCCAAGGCGATTCCGTCCTACACCCTGGAAATCATCACCGCCGAAGAAGCCAAGAACCATGATGAAGCCATGATTGTTGGTTCGTGCGAAAACGGCACCAAGCGCATCATCTACCAAAAGAACAACGACTGACTCAGATGCAGTTCACGCTGCGCTCTTCGGCCAATAACTGGCGGGTTGAGTCGTACAGCCGGATGTTGGGCGTGAACGCCAGTGAGCGCCCTTCCAGCACATAGCGCTGGCCGGCCTGAAAGTGGTCGTACTGCAGTGTCATGAAGCAGGTTCGATACATCATCTGGCTGAGGCCACCCAAACCGCCGCCGGCGGGCACTTCAAAGTCAAAGCGCACCATCAGCTCGTGAGGGCCGGGAGGCATTTGAAAAAAGCGCCCGTCGTCGAGGTTTTTCCCGTCCAGGCGCTGAGCCATCACCAACTTGGAGCCCGGCGTCGGTGTAGTGAAATCGACCCAGGCCTGCTGCGGGTCCACAGGGGGGATGGGGGTAGAGGCGCAAGCGCTGAGGAACACAGCGGCGACGGGAAGCAAAAGCTGGCGCATGGCAGGTACTCAACACGAAGAAAGGCTTGAGTATAAACACGCCATGCCGTGGAAAAATCCCCTGCAAGCGCGATAGTCTGGCGAACCAATCTCCCAGGAGCAGTCAGTGCATGATCAGGCGTTTTCTTCCAGGGCTGATGGTTGTGCTGCTCAGCGGCTGCTCCAGTGTCAGTTATTACAGCCAGTTGGCGAGCGGCCAGTGGCAGCTATTGCGGGCCCGGGAGCCGGTTGCCGAGGTCATCGCCGACCCTGCTCGCCCGCCAGTGCTGCGCGAGCATCTGGCTCAATCGCAGAAAGCCCGAATCTTTGCCAGTGAACAGCTGCATCTGCCTGACAACCAAAGTTATCGGCTGTATGCCGATATTGGCCGACCCTATGTGGTCTGGAATGTCTTTGCCACACAGGAATTCTCTCTGTCACCACAGAACCATTGCTTTCCCATCGCCGGTTGCGTCGCCTATCGCGGCTACTACAACCAAGGCGCGGCGCGGGGCGAGGCGGCACTGTTGCGGCAACAGGGCATGGACGTGTCGATCGGTGGCGTGGAGGCCTACTCCACGCTGGGCTGGTTCAACGATCCGATCATGAGTTCGATGATGAGCTGGGGCGATGAGCGCCTCGCCACGCTAATCTTCCATGAGCTAGCCCACCAGCGCTTTTACGTGAAGGATGACACCGAGTTCAACGAGTCCTATGCCAGTTTTGTCGAGCAGGAAGGCTCCCGGCAATGGCGTGTGGCGCGGGGCCTGGCGCCTGTCGGCGATGCGGCGTTGAAGCAACGCGATCAATTTATCCGGCTGATTCTCGATACCCGCAAACGTCTGGAGGCGTTGTACGCACAGCCGTTGGCAGCGGACGCGATGCGCCGGGCCAAAGCGGCGCAATTCGAACAGTTGCGCCGCGAATACCGGCACCTGCGTGATAGCCAATGGGGTGGTGACAAGCGTTATGACGCCTGGATCAACCAGCCGATGAACAATGCCCGACTGTTGCCGTTTGGGTTGTATGACCAATGGGTGCCGGCGTTTGCGGCGTTGTTTGCGCAGGAAGGTGGGGATTGGGTGAAGTTTTATACTGCGGTGGAGCGGTTGGGTGGGTTGCCGGTGGAGCAGCGTAAAGCGGCGTTGAGGCAGTTGGAGAGGGTTGGCCGTTAGGGCCTTATCGCAGGCAAGCCAGCTCCCACAGTTCACCGATTTTCAACATGAGAATGCGGTCAACTGTGGGAGCTGGCTTGCCTGCGAAAGCAGTCTCAAGGGCGCTGCAAAAACGCCTGATGCATCTGGTCCAACGTCTCGAAATGCCAGGTCGGCGCCTCGGCATTCAGCTCTTCAAAACTACCAAACCCATACCCCACGGCGACCGAATCCAGCCCATTACTGCGTGCCCCGATCAGGTCATGCTTGCGATCACCGATCATCAAGGTGGTGGCCGGGTCCAGCCGTTCCTCACGCATCAAATGCGCGATCAACTCGACCTTGTTGGTACGCGTACCGTCCAACTCGCTGCCGTAGATCACCTTGAAGTGCTTGGCAAAGTCGAAATGCCGCGCAATCTCGCGGGCAAACTCCCACGGTTTGGAGGTGGCGACGTACAGCTGGCGCCCTTGGCTGTTCAGCTCTTCCAATAACGGCATGACACCGTCGAACACGCGGTTTTCGTACAGGCCGGTAACCTTGAAGCGTTCACGGTAGAAATTCACCGCTTCCCACGCCTTGGCCTCGTCGAAGGCGTAAAACTGCATGAACGCCTGCAGCAAAGGCGGGCCGATGAAGTGTTCGAGCTTCGCCAGGTCGGGCTCATCAATGCCCAGTTTGGCCAGGGCGTACTGGATCGAACGGGTAATGCCCTCACGCGGGTCGGTGAGGGTACCGTCCAGGTCGAACAGGACGGTGGGGTGATCCAGGGTCATTGATCGAATCCTTCGGCCAGGTGCAGGTCTTTGAGCTTCAAGTAGTTCGCCGCGCTGTAGGTGAAAAAGGCGCGCTCTTTGTCAGTCAATGCGCGAACCTGCTTCACCGGGCTGCCCACATACAAAAAACCGCTGTCGAGTTTCTTGCCTGGCGGCACCAGGCTGCCGGCGCCGATGATCACGTCGTCTTCGACCACGGCGCCATCCATCACGATACTGCCCATGCCGATCAGGACGCGGCTACCCACGGTGCAGCCATGCAGCATGACCTTATGAGCGATGGTCACATCGTCGCCGATCAGCAGCGGGAAACCCTCAGGATTGAACGGCCCGGCGTGGGTAATGTGCAGCACGCAGCCGTCTTGCACGCTGGTGCGGGCACCGATGCGGATGCGGTGCATGTCGCCGCGAATCACTGTCAGCGGCCAAACCGAGCTGTCAGTGCCGATTTCGACATCGCCGATCACCACCGCCGAAATATCGACAAACGCCCCGGCGCCGAGGGTTGGCGTGTGGTTCTGATAGGTGCGAAGGGTCACGATAGCCTCTCTCTGTTGTGCTGATAGCTGCGGTGGGTGTTGATTGTAATTAAGATGGCCCCATCTTTGTTCTACATGTTTCTTCAGCCAAGGTGCCCACCGTGAGCGCGAACAACCCTCTTTTGCAGTCCTACGACCTGCCGCCGTTCTCGGCGATCCGTGCCGAGCACGTGCAGCCGGCCATCGAACAGATCCTCGCCGACAACCGCGTGGCAATCGCAGAGATCCTGCAGAGCCAGGGTAAAAATCCGACGTGGGCCGGCCTGGTCCTGGCCATGGACGAACTCAATGATCGCCTGGGTGCGGCCTGGAGCCCGGTCAGCCACCTCAATGCCGTGTGCAACAGCGCCGAACTGCGCGAAGCCTATGAGGCGTGCCTGCCGGCCTTGAGCGCTTACTCTACCGAAATGGGCCAGAACCGTGAGCTGTTCCAGGCCTTCGAAGCCCTGGCCAACAGCCCGGAAGCTGCCGGTTTCGATGTGGCGCAAAAAACCATTCTGGAACACTCCCTGCGTGACTTCCGCCTGTCGGGTATCGACTTGCCGCCGGAGCAGCAAAAGCGCTACGCCGAGGTGCAGAGCAAGCTGTCCGAGCTGGGCAGCAAGTTCTCAAACCAGTTGCTGGACGCCACCCAGGCCTGGACCAAGCACGTCACCGATGAAGCCACCCTTGCCGGTCTGACCGACTCGGCCAAGGCACAAATGGCCGCCGCCGCCCAGGCCAAGGGCCTCGACGGCTGGCTGATCACCTTGGAATTCCCCAGCTACTACGCCGTCATGACCTACGCCCAGGACCGTGCCCTGCGTGAAGAGGTGTACGCCGCCTACTGCACCCGTGCGTCGGACCAAGGCCCGAATGCCGGTCAGAACGATAACGGCCCGGTGATGGAACAGATCCTCGACCTGCGTCAGGAACTGGCCCAATTGCTGGGTTATGCGTCCTTCTCCGAGCTGAGCCTGGCCACCAAGATGGCCGAGTCCAGCGACCAGGTGCTGAGCTTTCTGCGTGACCTGGCCAAGCGCAGCAAGCCGTTTGCCGCCCAGGACCTGCAACAGCTCAAGGCCTATGCCGCCGAGCAAGGCTGCCCTGATCTGCAAAGCTGGGACAGCGGTTTCTACGGCGAAAAACTGCGTGAGCAGCGCTACAGCGTGTCCCAGGAAGCGCTACGCGCCTACTTCCCCATCGACAAAGTGCTGGGCGGCCTGTTTGCCATTGTGCAGCGCCTGTACGGCATCGAGATTGCTGAGCTCAAAGGCTTCGACACCTGGCACCCGGATGTTCGTTTGTTCGAAATCAAGGAAAACGGCGAGCACGTCGGGCGTTTCTTCTTCGACCTGTACGCCCGCGCCAACAAGCGTGGCGGTGCCTGGATGGATGGCGCCCGTGACCGCCGCCGTACCGTTGATGGCGTGCTGCAAAGCCCCGTCGCCAACCTGGTGTGCAACTTCACCCCGGCCGACAGCGGCAAGCCTGCCCTGCTGACCCACGATGAAGTCACCACCCTGTTCCACGAATTCGGCCATGGCTTGCATCACCTGCTCACCCGCGTGGAACATGCCGGAGTATCCGGTATCAACGGTGTGGCGTGGGACGCGGTGGAACTGCCGAGCCAATTCATGGAGAACTGGTGCTGGGAGCCTGAAGGCCTTGCGCTGATCTCCGGCCACTACGAAACCGGCGAGCCCCTGCCCCAGGACCTGCTGGAGAAAATGCTCGCGGCGAAAAACTTCCAGTCCGGCCTGATGATGGTGCGTCAGCTGGAGTTCTCGCTGTTCGACTTTGAATTGCACGCCACCCATGGCGATGGTCGCAGTGTGGCCCAGGTGCTGGAAGGCGTGCGCGATGAAGTCTCGGTCATGCGCCCACCGGCCTACAACCGCTTCCCCAACAGTTTCGCGCACATCTTCGCCGGCGGTTATGCGGCGGGTTACTACAGCTACAAGTGGGCCGAAGTGCTGTCGGCGGACGCGTTCTCCAAGTTTGAAGAAGACGGCGTGCTCAATGCCCAGACCGGGCGGGCGTTCCGTGAAGCCATCCTGGCCCGTGGCGGTTCCCAGGCGCCGATGGTGCTGTTCGTCGACTTCCGCGGACGCGCGCCGTCGATTGACGCACTCTTGCGCCACAGCGGCCTGAGTGAGGACGCGGCAGCATGAGTGAAGGGCCTGTGATCACCAAAAAGCAATTTATCGCTGGGGCTGTCTGCCCGGCGTGCAGCGAGCCGGACAAGTTGAAGATGTGGACCGAAGACAACGTGCCGCACCGCGAGTGCGTGGCCTGCGGGTATACCGATACGCTGAATGATCAAGGCCTGTCGGTGCCCAAGGAATTGGGCACTAGGGTCAATACCACCGCGCTGAAAGCGCCGGCGGATCCTAAAGTGCAGGCAGTGCAGTTCTTCCCGAACCCGAAGCTGAAAAAAGACTAACCCCGCACCCCCTGTAGGAGCGAGCTTGCTCGCGAAAAACGTTAACGATAACGCGCGCTATCCTGGATAAGCGCGTCGCTGTTGAGTTTTTCGCGAGCAAGCTCGCTCCTACAGTTGTTTCTCTGCCTGGCCCGTTGTGGTGATCCAGTCTTTCATTGAGCACAACGCAAACGCGCTGGTGCTGCAATCCCCATTTGCTAAAGCTGTGCGCAACTTGTCGACATCGGCTTTCATCATGTAGCGAACGCCATCCTTGAAACCGTTGCTGCTGCCAAAGCCGCCCAAGGTCATCTCGTTCAGCGCATCCTCCTTGCTCCACCCCTGCACCACCACCCGATACATCGCTGCCATCAGGCCGGTGCGGTCGGCGCCGTGCTTGCAGTGCATCAACACCGGGCCATCGGCCTCTGCTGCCTGAATCGCCCTGATCGCCGCCAGCACGTCGGAATCGTCGACGTGGTTGGTGCGATAGCTCAACTGCACCTGTTTGATATCAGATGATTGGAGCCACTGCGCATCAGATTCCGGCAGGAAGTTGATGACCGTAGCGATCTTGAGCGTTTGCAACAGGGGCAGCGCACGCTCATCCGGCAATGCACTGCGATAGAGCGTGGGTGTCATTTGATGCAGGTTGTATTGGTTACCCACCGGCTGGGCCCATTCCGGCGAGCGGATCGACGCAGCCTCATCGGCTTGTACGGTGTTGAGCAGGCTCATGAGCGCCAGGCCTAGAACGAGCAGTATGCGTGTGTTGAACATGAACGTTGTGACCGAGCGAGGAAGTGGCTGATGGGCCCCAGACTCACTCAAGGCGGGTCAATACGGCGTGAGGTCCGTGTCAAAGAATCGTGATGCTTGCGATCTGATCCGGTGTTTTTGTCGTCGAATTGACGCCTCTGAATTCTTAGCCTGCTATCATTTGTAACTAATGTTTGCCATTGTGCTGTATCTGCTTGGATCCAATTAGCCGCAAGCCTTCACGCTGCTCCCAGAAGCGGCGGATAAACCCGTGACCACATGATGAGGTGTACCCATGTCTGATCAAGATCAAGACAACCCCCGGCGTGACTTTTTACGCAAATCCTTGACCTTGATCCCGGTGGTCACGGTTGCCAGCACCGGCCTTGGCGGTTCGATGCTGATGGCCACGCCGGAACCGGCCCAGGCCGAACCGGCCAAGCCTGCGGTCAGCGATAAAGCCTACGAGCCGAGCTATTTCACAGCCGAGGAGTGGGCGTTTATCAACGCTGCCGTCGAGCGCTTGATTCCCGCTGACGCCCAGGGCCCAGGTGCCTTGGAGGCTGGCGCGCCGGAATACATCGACCGCCAGATGAACACTCCTTACGCCAGTGGCGCCCTGTGGTTCATGCAAGGCCCGTTCAACGCCGACGCGGCGCCGGAGATGGGCTGGCAGAGCAAATTGGTGCCCAAGGAGATCTATCGCCTGGGCATTGCTGCCACGGATGCGTGGTCGAAAGCGTTCAACGGTAAAGCTTTTGCTGCGCAAGACAGCGCTACCCGAGACGATATGCTCAGGCGTCTGGAAGCTGGCGGCAGCGAAGTGTCGGCGCATTTCGATGCCGTGCCGCCCAAGATGTTCTTCAACCTTTTGCTGCAAAACACCAAGGAAGGCTTCTTCTGCGACCCTATCCACGGTGGCAATAAAGGCATGGTCGGCTGGACCATGATCGGCTTCCCCGGCGCCCGCGCCGACTTCATGGATTGGGTGGAACGCAACGAGCAGTACCCCTTCCCGGCTGTTTCCATTCGCGGCGAGAGGGCATAAACGTGGCGACCATCATGAAGAAAGTGGATGCAGTGATTGTGGGCTTCGGCTGGACGGGCGCGATCATGGCCAAGGAGCTGACGGAAGCGGGCCTCAACGTGGTAGCGCTGGAGCGCGGCCCGATGCAGGACACTTACCCAGACGGCAACTATCCCCAGGTCATCGACGAATTGACCTACAGCGTGCGTAAGAAGCTGTTCCAGGACATCTCCAAAGAAACGGTGACCATTCGCCACAGCGTAAATGACGTCGCCCTGCCCAATCGTCAGTTGGGCGCTTTCTTGCCGGGTAATGGCGTGGGTGGTGCGGGGCTGCACTGGTCGGGCGTGCATTTTCGCGTCGACCCGATTGAGCTGCGCATGCGCAGCCATTACGAAGAGCGCTACGGGAAGAACTTCATTCCCAAGGACATGACCATCCAGGACTTCGGCGTCAGCTATGAAGAGCTGGAGCCGTTTTTCGACTATGCGGAAAAAGTCTTTGGCACCTCCGGCCAAGCCTGGACAGTCAAAGGCCAGTTGGTCGGAGAAGGCCGTGGCGGCAACCCCTACGCGCCAGATCGCTCCAACCCGTTCCCATTGGAGGCGCAGAAAAATACCGTCTCCGCCCAGCTGTTTCAGAAAGCGGCGACCGACGTAGGTTACAAACCTTACAACCTGCCGTCGGCCAACACGTCGGGGCCGTACACCAACCCCTACGGTGCGCAGATGGGCCCGTGCAACTTCTGCGGCTTTTGCAGTGGCTACGTGTGCTACATGTACTCCAAGGCCTCGCCGAACGTGAACATCTTGCCGGCCTTGCGCCAAGTGCCCAACTTCGAGCTGCGGCCCAATTCCCACGTGCTCAAGGTCAACCTCGACAGCACCAAGAAGAAAGCCACCGGCGTGACCTACATCGACGCCCAGGGCCGCGAATGCGAACAGCCGGCGGACCTGGTGATTCTTGGCGCCTTCCAGTTCCATAACGTGCGCCTGATGCTGCTGTCCGGCATCGGCAAACCCTACGACCCGATTACCAATGAAGGCGTGGTAGGCAGGAACTTCGCCTACCAGAACATGGGCACCATCAAGGCGTTCTTCGACAAGGACACCTACACCAACAACTTTATCGGTGCGGGCGGCAATGGCGTGGCCATCGACGACTTCAACGCCGACAACTTTGACCATGGCCCCCACGGCTTCGTGGGTGGTTCGCCGATGTGGGTCAACCAGGCGGGCAGCCGGCCGATTGCCGGTACGTCCAACCCGCCGGGCACGCCGGCCTGGGGCAGCGCCTGGAAGCGCGCCACCGCCGATTACTACACCCATCAAGTCTCAATGGATTCCCACGGTGCCCATCAGTCCTACCGCAGCAACTACCTGGATCTGGACCCGGTTTACCGCGATGCCTACGGCCTGCCGCTGCTGCGCATGACCTTCGACTGGCAAGAAAACGACATCAAGATGAACCGCTTCATGATGGAAAAAATGGGCAAAGTGGCCCAGGCCATGAACCCCAAGGCCATCGCCGTGTTGGGTAAAAAGGTCGGTGAGCATTTCAACACCGCCTCGTACCAGACCACCCACCTCAACGGTGGCGCGATCATGGGCACCGACCCGAAAACCAGTGCGTTGAACCGCTACTTGCAGAGCTGGGATGTGCACAACGTATTTGTCCCCGGTGCTTCCGCTTTCCCACAAGGGTTGGGCTACAACCCTACCGGCCTGGTGGCAGCGTTGACCTATTGGTCGGCTCGAGCGATTCGCGAGCAGTACCTCAAAAACCCCGGCCCACTGGTTCAGGCATAAGGAGCGATGACCATGAAAGCACTCGTTATCGCCTCCCTGGCGCTGTTCAGCAGCTGCTCGATCAGCGCCGCCGAAACCGATCTGATCAAGCAGGGTGAATAC
>NZ_WKCD01000088.1:0-19423 GCF_021606625.1 Pseudomonas sp. PA-4-8C | reverse complement strand
GTTCAACCACCGGCGGCGCCGGCTGGGAAAATTCGATGGTCATCGGTGGAATTTCCGGCGGCACAATCGGCAGCACCGGCCTGGGTTTCTGGCTCACCCAATAGATCACTGCACCGTGCAGCGCCAACACCAGCAACCCGAGCAAAACCCCTTCGCGGCGGCTGGAAAAACGCTTCGGGGTCTTCTGCAGGCGCAATTGCCCCAACGGCGCGCGATGCGGCCGGCCAAGGTCGACCAACTCACCACTCGGTGCCTGGCGCCACTGCGCCTCGGGTGCACTGGCGGCGGTCTGGACATTGCCCATTGATTCACTCCCTGCGGTTTTGAAAAACCGACGGGGCCTACGTGAAGGCCCGTCGAGGGCTGAATCATCGGGGCCAGACACTTATCTCTTAAAGTAATATTTAAAGTTATAAATAGAACAAAATTGCATATATAAAACAGCCGTTAACGCCAAAGCCACGGGGTACGTGGCCTGGCTTCAAGCCGTCGTTTTTCAATGCCCTAAAGGCATACAAAATATTCAGCAAAGGTATGGCTCAGTGCGGGTTTCCACTGCACAAAGCCAGCAATTCACCCAGCAAACTCTGGCCCGCGGCGCCCAAACCACTGCGACCATACAGGGCCAATCGCACGCCATGAACAGGTGGCAAGCCACTCTCTGGGCCGAGTATGCGATGGCCCGGTTGCAACACCCGTTCCGGCAATAAACTGATGCCCAAGCCTGCCGCCACCGCCGAACACACGCTGGCCAGGCTGGCACTGGAATAGCCGATGCGCCAACGCCAACCGGCACGCTCAAGATGGTGCAGCATGTCGTTGCGATACAGGCCGCCCACGGGGAAAGCCACCAGCGGCAGCGGGTCACGGCCCAAGGCCGGGGTGCTTAGGCTGTCGACCCAGTACAAGGGCTCCGGCCACGACGCCACACAGTCGTCGCTGTCACCCATCTGCTTGACCAGCAACACGTCGAACTCACCGCCCCGCTACTGGCGCTGCAATTCAGGGCCCAGCCCGCTGGTGACTTCCAGTCGCACCCGTGGATAAGCCACGACAAACGCCGAAAGCAGCGGCATCAGGCGCTCGGCGGCAAAGTCCTCCGGCACGCCGAGGCGCAACACGCCATCGCTTTGCTGGTTGATCAGCACATCGGCGGCTTCTTCGTGCAGCGCGAGGATGCGGCGCGCATACGCGAGCAGGCGCTCACCCTCGGCGGTGGCCACTACCCGGCGCTGGTCGCGGTCGAGTAACTGATAAGCCACTGCGTCTTCCAGGCGGCGGATCTGTTGGCTGACGGTGGACTGGGTCAAGTGCAGGCGCTCGGCGGCGCGGGTGAAATTGCCGCAGTCCACCACGGCGACAAAGCTGCGCAACAACACGGGATCGAACAACGTCATCACCATTGTGTTTGCCACTGATTGGCATGTTTATATTTAATTTCAGAATACCTTGCTGGCTGACCATACTTCACCTTTCATCGCATCCGGGGGCCTTGTATGACCAACGATCAACCACACCTGCAACGCGCTATTGCCTTGGCCCGCGCCAACGTCGCCCAAGGTGGCCGCCCCTTCGGCGCGGTGCTGACGCGCAACAATGAGGTGCTGGTGGAAGCCGTGAATGAGATCCACCTGACCCAGGACCCCACCGCCCACGCCGAGCTGCTGGCGATCCGCGCAGCGAGCCGACAACTGGGTGCGCGCCTGGAAGGGTGCGTGATCTATGCCAGCGGACAGCCTTGCCCGATGTGCTTGAGCGCCATGTACCTGTGCGGTGTAGAACGCGTAGTGTTTGCCGCCAGCAACGAAATGGCCGAGCCGTACGGCCTGTCGACCGCAGCCATTGGCCAACAGGTCGGCCTGCCTATCGGCGCGCAACGCCTGCCCATCCAGCACCTTCCCGACGCCGCAATGACTGCGCTGTATCATCAGTGGAAAACCCTGCATGAGCCTGAATAAATCCCTCGCCGGCTGGGGCCTGCTGGTGGTGCTCGGCCTGAACCTGCGCCCCATCCTCAGTTCCATCAGCCCGCTGCTCGGCGAGATTCGCCAGGCCACCGGCCTGAGCTTTCAGAGCAGCGCCCTGCTCACCAGCCTGCCGGTGATCTGCATGGGGTTGGTGGCACTGGTCGGCGTGCGCGTGGAGGCGCGCCTGGGCGAGCGTCGCGGCATCGCCCTGGGCTTGTTGATGATTCTGCTGGCGTGCCTGGCGCGCTGGCTGATGGGCCAGGCTTCGGCACTGCTGGTGACCGCGCTGCTCGGCGGCGCGGGCGTGGCGCTGATCCAGGCGTTGGTGCCGGCGATGATCAAGCGCGAATTCCATCACCGCGTGCCGGTGGCGATGGGGGTGTACTCAGCTTCGCTGATGGCCGGCGGTGGGCTGGCGGCGTTGTTCAGCCCGGTAGTGGCCACGTATTTCGAGCAATGGCAGGCGGGATTGGGTGTGTGGCTCCTGCCGGCGCTGGGGGCACTGCTGCTGTGGGCCTGGCTGCCGCTGGGCGCGGCGCGAAATCCACAGCAGGCGCCTGCGTTCAAAGGGTTACGCAACCGCCGCGCCTGGTTGCTGGCGCTGTATTTCGGCCTGGTGAACTGCGGCTACATGAGCATGGTCGCGTGGCTGCCCGCCTACTATCAGCAACTGGGTTGGGGCGTGCTGCCCAGCGGTTCATTGCTGGCGTTCATGACGATTTTTCAGGTGACGGCCGCCCTGCTGATGCCGGTGCTGGCGCAACGCGGTATCGACCGTCGCCCATTGCTCAGCATCAGCCTGTTGGCGCAAACCATTGGCTACCTGGGCCTGATCATTGCGCCGCAGGAATATCCTCACCTGTGGGTGGCCTTGTGCGGCTTCGGCCTGGGCGCCTGTTTCGCCCTGAGCCTGCTGCTGACCCTCGACCATCATCGCGACCCTCGCCAAGCGGGGCAACTGGCGGCGTTCGTGCAAGGCGTGGGCTTTTTGATCAATGCGATTTCGCCGTGGCTGACCGGCTGGCTGCGCGAGCTTACCGGCAACTTTGTCAGTGCCTGGGTGGTGCTGACGGTGACGGTAGTGGCGATGCTGCTGGTGACGCGGGTGTTCAGCCCGGCCACCTATCGCACCGACCTAGAAGTCGTAGCGCCCAGTCACGCCTAAGGTGCGCGGCGTGCCCAGCAAGCCCTCGTAACCGCCGTTACCGCCGGTCCACAGAGTGGTGTAGTAGGTTTTGTCGAAGGCGTTTTTCAGCCACAGCGACACATCCCACTGCCCTTGGTCATAGTCGCCGCGCAAACCGGTAGACAGGTTGACCACCGCATACGCCGGGATCTGCCCGTAGTCGGAATCTTCCACCGTGCCCACCGCCTTGGAACGGAACGCGTAGCTGGCGGTGACATAGGGTTCGAAGCCGTTCGCCAGGTTCCACTTGTACTCGCCGTTGGCGTTGGCGATCCACTTGGAGGCGCCCACTACCTGATGGCCGCTCAAGTCGCAGGACGCCGGCGCACCGGGACGCAGGCTGGTTTCCGGCGGGCATGGCGCATCCTTGTAAGACAGGTACGTCACGTCATTGAAGGAGCCGTTGATGTTCAGGGTCAGGCCCTTGATCGGCACCAGGGTGCTTTCCACTTCCACGCCCCGCGAGCGCACCGAGCCGGCGTTGGTCAGGTACTGCACGCGGTTGTCCTGGTCGTAGGCGTTGGTCTGGTAGCCGTTGACCTGGGTCCAGAACAGGTTGGCATTGAGCTGCAGGCGGCGGTCCCACAACGTGCTCTTGAAACCCATCTCGGCGTTGTTGGCGCGCTCGGTGCCAATCAGCAACGAGTCGGCTCCGGCTGTCGGCGCAGACCCCACCGCCAGGTTCACACCGCCGGATTTCTCGCCATGGGACAGCGTCGCGTAGCCCAGCAGGTTTTCGTTGAAGTGATAACTGAGGTTGAGCAGCCCCGACGGCGTGGCGCTGTATTGCGACAGGTCGCCTGAATCATAGGCCCCGGTACGCCCACGCCGCGCCGTGGCGGCAGGCCCGCTGACCGCCGCGCCACCGACTGGCGCATTGCGCGTGACCCAGGCGCTTTTTTCTTCATAGGTGCCGCGCACACCGGCGGTGAAATCCAGGCGCTCGGTCAGGTGCCAGGTGCCTTGGGCGAACAGCGCGAAGCTGTCGGTGCGGATATGCCCGTTGCCCACACTGCTCACATTGCTCAACGCACCGGCAGGCGTGCCGTTCCAGATATCGGCCTTGGGCCCGTAGTAGGCAAAGGATTTGTTATCCAGGTCGGAGCCGAAGTAGTAAGCGCCGAGTACGTAATCGAAGAAACCACCGCTGGGCGACGCCAGGCGAAACTCCTGGGACCACTGCTTATCTTCCACCGAAACCCCGGCGTTATACGACGCCGGTACATTGAGGCCGTCATCGTTGCGCGGGGTGAAATTCCACCAGCGGTACGAACTCACCGAGGTCAGGGTGAAGTCGCTGGGCAGCGTCCAGTTGGCTTCCAGCGACGTACCGCCCTGGAACACCGTGACGTGCTGGTCGTTGTCCAGGTTGACCTTGCGATGGGTGCCGTCCACCAGGGTGGCGCCTGCCGCGTTGGCCCGGGATTGATACAGGTTGGTGCCATTGATGGTCGGCCCGGTGCTGTACAGCACGCGGGTGCCGGCGCTGGAGTCTTCTTCGTTGTAGTCGCCGATCCAGCGCAGGTTGAAGGCCTCGCTGGGTTTGTACAGCAGTTGCCCGCGAAAGCCCTGGCGGGAGCCGCCGTTCAGATCATGGCCGTCATGTTCATTCTTGATATCGCCGTCGCTGCGCGTGCGATAGGCCGAGAAACGCCCCGCCAGGTCATCGGTCAGGGGTCCGGAAATCGTGCCCTTGGTCTGGAAATAACCGTCCTCGCCCAGGGAGGTTTCGATGCTGCGCTCTGGGGTAAAACTCGGCGCGCGGGTGCTGATATTGATCACGCCAGCGGTGGTGTTCTTGCCGAACAACGTACCCTGGGGACCGCGCAAAACCTCAAGCTGCTCGATGTCCATCAGGTCGAACACCGCCATGCCCGGGCGCCCCAGGTAGACGTTGTCGATATACAGCCCCACGCTGCCTTCCAGGCCATCGCTGGCCGGGTTGTTGCCCAGGCCGCGGATCGACACGCTGGACTGGCGCGCATGCATATAGGCGACGTTGACGCTGGGCACCAATTGCTGCAAATCCTGGATGCGATACACCCGCTGGGTTTCCAGGGCCTGGCCGCCGACCACGCTCATGGGCGTCGGCACGGCCTGGGCACTTTCGGTACGCCGCCGGGCAGTGACCGTGACAGTTTCCAGTTGGCCACTGGCGCTTTCGCCCTTGCCGGCAGGCGCGGGGTTTTCAGCGGCCTGGGCCGGCGACCAACTGGTGCTGCCGGCCACCAACATAGCCAGGGGCAAGGACTTGAACAGACTCATAAGCGGCTCCAGAACCCCGGAATATTCGTCGCCTTATATTCCTAAAGGTTATTTATTTATGTTTTTACGAACATTTACTGCATAAGAGATAGCCTTTATAAGGAGTCGACGTAATGCATAGCCAATGCATTTCCCGGATATTTTTGATGTGAAAAATGCATATCGACCTGCGCCAGCTTCGCCACTTCATCGCCCTCGCCGAACAACGCAGTTTCGTCGCGGCAGCAGCAGCGGTGAACCTGTCGCAGTCGGCGTTCAGCCGCAGCATCCAGGCCTTGGAACACAGTGCCGGCTGCCAACTGGTGGACCGTGGCCGCAAAGACCTGGCGCCCACCAAGCAAGGCCAGGTAATGCTCGAACATGCACGGCGCCTGGTTAGCGGCGCACAACAACTGGCCAACGAAATCAGCCAGTTCAACGGACTGGAAGCCGGTGAACTGCGTTTCGGTTGCGGCCCCGCGCCGGCAGCTGGGTTAGTCCCACGTGCCATCGGCAGTTTTATCGGGCGCTACCCCAAGGCCCGCGTGCAGTTCCAGGTGGACGACTGGCAAAGCCTGGGCAAGCGCCTGCTCAGCGAAGAGTTCGAATTCTTCGTCGCCGACACCCGCCACTTCGAAGCCAACCCCGACTACCACACCCACCGCCTGCGCCCGCGCCGTTGGCACTTCTGCTGCCGCGCCGGCCACCCCCTGGTCGCACGCCACAGCGTCAGCGCCGCCGAGCTGATGAGCTACCCGCTGGCAGTGACCATCCGCCCGCCGAACCTGCGCAAAGTCATCGTCGACCTCAGCGGCCGGCCGGATTACCAGCCCAATGTGGAATGCGAAAACGGCTACAGCCTGATGGGCGTGGTGCTGCGCTCGGACGCCATCGGCATCGTCAGCGCCAACAGCGACGTGCTGCACATGGCACGGGGCGAGTTGGTGTGTTTGCAGATTGAGGGATTGGACGAAAACCTGGAGGAGCGCTACACCCGCTACGGAATCGTCAGCCGCGCAGGGTATCGGTTGTCGCCGCTGGCGCAGGCGATGATTGAGCAGATCAAGGAGATTGACGAGAGGGACGAGGATGTTTATGCGTTGGAAAATATTGCGGTCTGACTAAGCGGTGAACAGCGGCCCGCAACGTCAGTGAAGTCATCGTTAGATAACAAAGATCACATACAAGAGGGTCTACCTTTTGACTCGCACGAGGAAGCGCATTTGATGGACTGTATTTTTTGCAGCATAGCCCGCGGTACTGCACCCTCCCACCTCCTGTGGGAAGACCAGACCCACATGGCCTTTCTCTCCATATTTCCCAATACGCCGGGGTTCAGTGTGGTTATCCCCAAAGCCCATCACGGCAGCTATGCGTTTGCCGAACCGGACACCGTGCTGTGTGACTTGGTCATCGCAGCCAAGAAGACGGCAAAGCTTTTGGACAAAGCGCTAAAAGGTGTGGCTAGAACGGGCATGATTCTGGAGGGTTATGGCGTCGATCATCTGCACGCCAAATTATTCCCGATGCACGGGACCGGGGAAGATAGCGCCTTCAAAAAAATCAGTTCGACCCAGGACAAATATTTTGAGCGTTATGAAGGCTATGTCTCCTCCCATGACGCGGCCAGGGCAGATGATAAAGCGCTGGCAGGACTGGCCGCTCACATCAGGTCCTTCGCCGGGTAAGCCTGCTCCCACAGGGGAATGCATTTCAACTGTGGGAGCTGGCTTGCCTGCAATGACGCCAGCAGCCACACCCATGCACTCAATGCATAGAACCCAGTCCCCAAATGCACTTGCCAGAGCGCCCCTCGAACGGCGAAAAAACCCACCTGTCCTCCGTTCGGTAAATTCCTATGTCTGAACCAAAACCCGTGCGCAATGTGCTCTACATCATGTGCGACCAACTGCGCCGCGACTACCTGTCCTGCTACGGCCATGCCCATCTGCATACGCCGAATATCGACCGCCTGGCCGCCGCCGGCGTGCGTTTCAGTCGGGCCTATACACAAGGCACCATCTGCGGCCCGTCGCGCATGTCGGCCTACACCGGGCGTTATGTCAGCAGCCATCAAGTGGCCTGGAACGCAGTGCCGCTGCCCCTGGAAGAACTGACGATCGGCGACTACCTGCGCCCCCACGGCATCCGCACCGCACTGGTGGGCAAGACCCACGCCACGCCGAACCTTGAGGCCTTGCAGCGCCTGCAGATCAACCCCGACAGTGCCCAGGCCGAGCCGCTCAATGAGGTGGGCTTCGACGCGTATCTGCGTCACGACGGCATCTATCCCGACAGCCCGCTGTTCGAGGATAAGCGCGAGTCCGCGCCCTACACTCAATACTTGCGTGATCACGGCTACCACGGCAGCAACCCTTGGCATGAATGGGCCAACGCCGCCGAAGGCGAGAACGGCGAAGTGCTCAGCGGCTGGCACATGCGCAACGCCGGCAAACCCGCACGTGTGGCCGAAGAACATTCGGAGACCGTCTACACCACCGACCGCGCCATCGACTTTATCGACGAACAAGGTGAACAGCCCTGGTGCCTGCACCTGTCGTATATCAAGCCGCACTGGCCCTACATCGCGCCGGCGCCTTATCACGCGCTGTACGGTACCGAGCATGTACAGGCACCGATTCAACCTGAGCACACCAGCGATCACCCGGTGTACCAGGCATTCCGCCAACACCAGGAGAGCCAGAATTTTTCCCGTGACGAGGTGCGCCTCACGGTGATTCCGACCTACATGGGCCTGATCAAACAGATCGACGATCAACTCGGGCGGCTGTTCGATTTTCTGCAAAGCACTGGCCGCTGGGACGACACGCTGATCGTGTTCACCAGCGACCACGGCGACTTCCTCGGCGATCATTTCCTCGGTGAAAAAGAATTCTTGCTGGAGCCTGCGGTGGGTGTACCGCTGATCGTGCGCGACCCGCGTGCCAGCGCCGATATCAGCCGCGGCACCGTAGACGAGCGCCTGGTGGAAACCATCGACGCCCTGCCCACCTTCCTCGACGCCTTGGGATTGCCCGCCGCCGACCATCGCCTGGAAGGCCGCTCATTGATTCCATTGCTGCAGGGCGCACAACCCACCTGGCGCCGCTATGCCATCGCCGAATATGACTACGCCTTCCAGGCCCCCGCTCGCGAGCGCCTGGAGCAACCCATCGACCGTTGCCGCATGACCATGGTGCGCAGCGAGCGCTGGAAGTACCTGGCGTACGACGGCTTTCGCCCGCAACTGTTCGACCTGGAAAACGACCCGCAAGAACTGCACGACCTGGGCAGCGATCCTGCCTATGCCGAGGTGCGCGAGACGCACCTGGGTTATCTGTTCGACTGGCTGCGCGGTTTGAAGCGGCGCACCACCATCAGCCACACGGAGGTTGAACTGCGTGGGCAATGGTTTCGTTATGGTGAGCCAGAGGCAGAGAAAGTGGTGAAGATCGGAGTCTGGTAAACACCACGAATCCAAATGCGGGCTTGCTCGCGAATGCAGTGGGTCAGTTGATACGTCGACTGACACTGCGCATTCGCGGGCAAGCCCGCTCCCACATTTTTTAATCTTCACTCAGATTAAAGACCTTTAGTGGTTTTGCTTGATTGCCCCTGCACCCCCACCGGCACATCCCCCTTGAGCGTAACCCGGCGCACGATGCGCTCCTGGGTGCCGTAGTCGTCCACCGCGTAATGCTGGGTGGCACGGTTATCCCAGATCGCCACGTCGCCGGTGTTCCAGCGCCAGCGCACGGTGTTTTCCAGGCGAGTGACGTGGCCTTGCAGCAGGTTGAACAACTGCGCCGACTCTGCCTGGGAGTAGCCTTTCAGGCGTTTGACGAAGTGCCCCAACAGCAGGGTTTTCTCACCACTGACCGGGTGCACGCGCACCACCGGGTGTTCGGTTTCGTACACCGTGGAGGTGAACACCTTGCGGTATTCCTCCAGCTTCTCCACCGCCACATCCGGCTTGCGGGCGGCATAGTCGTATTCGTTGCTGTGCACTGCCCACAGGTGGTCAGCCAATGCGCGCAGTTCCACGCTCAGGTCGTTGTAGGCAGCGGCGGTGTTGGCCCATACGGTGTCGCCACCGGAAGCAGGCGCCAGCACCGAACGCAGGATCGAGGCCTTTGGGTACGCATCGACGAAAGTCACGTCGGTGTGCCAGGAATTGGCGCGCTGGCCACGGGTGCCATCCAACTCCATCAAGAAGCGCGTGCCGTCCCGCACCGGCACCGTCGGGTGGGCAATCGGCTCACCGAGCAGGTGAGCAAAGGCTTCCTGGCTCTGGTCATCAAGATGGGTTTGTTCGCGGAAGAAGATCACCTTGTACTGCACCAGCGCCTGCTGAATGGCTTCGACGGTGGCGGCATCCAGCTCACCGGACAGTTTGATGCCACGGATCTCGGCACCGATCCGCCCGGCTACCGGGTGAATATCGAGTGCGTGGGCGATGGGTTGAACGACTAATGCGGCGTTGCTCATTGTGATGACCCTCATGTGCCTGCGAAACGGTGGGGGGGACGCTTCCAGCAACGCTCTATCCATATGCAATTTAGGTCTAGCAAATGAATGAATGCTTCGTTGACGGAATAAGAGCTTGCATTTAAAACCTCAGCTTGCTCGGTCGCAAATGCCTTCGACCTATTTTTAAAATGCCGGGAAAGCATATGGATCTTCGCCAACTGCGCTACTTCATCGCCCTCAACGAACACCGCAGTTTCGTGCGTGCCGCGGACGCCATGGGCATCACCCAACCAGCGTTCAGCCGCAGCATCCAGGGGCTGGAGCAGGAGTTCGGTTGCGTGTTGGTAGATCGTGGCCACAAGGACTTGCGCCCCACGCCGGAAGGCCAGGTGGTGTTGCAGCACGCCCTGAGCCTGGTGCATGGCGCAGCGCTGCTGAGCAGTGAAGTGACGCGCATGACCAAGCTCGACGCCGGCGACCTGCGTTTCGGCTGCGGCCCGGCGCCAGCCGTGAAACTGGTGCCGGATGCCGTGGCGCGGTTTATCAACGCGCACCCGAAAATCCGCACCACGTTTCAGGTGGATAACTGGGAAACCCTCAGCCGCCGCCTGAGCCGTGAAGAGATCGAATTCTTTATCGCTGACATTCGTCAGTTCGAGGCCGACCCGAATTTCCAGACCCGCGCACTCACCCCCAAACGCGGGGTGTTTTTCTGCCGCCCTGGGCACCCGTTGTTGGCCAAGGACAGCCTGTCGACCAACGATATGTTCGACTACCCGCTGGCGGCGCCGCTGATTTCCCAAGGCATTCGCAAGCTGTTGGCCAACCTGAGTGGGCGTATGGATTTTTCACCGAGCATCCAGACCGAGCACTTCCCGGCGCTGGTGAGCATCGTGCTGCAAACCAATGCCATCGGTGTCGGCACTGAAGAAGCGTTTGCCGAGGACATTGCCAGGGGGGCGTTGGTACTGCTGCACTGGCGCAACTTGCCGCAGCACATGGACACCCTGAGTGCACGCTGCGGGATCGTCAGCCGCACGGGGTCGCGGTTGTCGCCGGCGGCGAAGGCGATGATTGAGACCTTGGTGGAGGTGGATAGTCAGCAGGTGAGTGTGGCGGTTTGACGGGCCCCTTCGCGAGCAAGCCCGCTCCCACATTTGGAATGCATTGCAACCTGTGGGAGCTGGCTTGCCTGCGATAGCGATAGCCCAGGCACCGACAAGCTCAGAGCCCCGCCGCCGCCAACCCAGGCACCACCCAATCACTCACCTGAAACGACCTGCGAATCAACTTCTCTTTGGACGCCAAGTCCACCGCATCCTGCAATTTGCCAAGGAACACCGGGTCCAGTGTGGAGGGGAAAACTTCGCTGAGTTTCTGGTCTTTCAAATCATTGGTGAGGATCACCGGCGGGTAACTGGCCAGCCCTGACACCAGTGCGATGTACGCCTGTTTGTTGTTGTCATCGGTCAACCACTGCACCGCTTGCTGCTGAGCCTTGAGCAACGTGGCCACAGCGTCTGGGTGTTCATCGACGAATTTGGCGCTGCCCACCAGCACGGCCTGGATGCTGCCGGCATCGCCCAGGTCTTTGGTGGTCAGCGGTATCTCTGCCAAGCCTTTGGCCTGCAACGCCGTCAGGGTGGAACCGCCCCAGGTGGCGTCAATCTGCTTGGCGGCCAGGGCGGCAGCGGCCGCGTTGAAGTCCAGGTTGATCACCTTCAGGTCCTTCTCGCTCAAGCCCTGGCTGGCCAAAGCGCTGTCGAACGACAACTGGCTGGCCGTGCCACGGAACACCGCCACGCGCTTGCCCTTGAGGTCTTGCAAGGTCTTGATGCCGGAGCCCGGCACCACGCCGAGGTAGTGTTTCACTCCCCGTGCAGAGGCGCTGAGCAGCCGCGTGTCCAGGCCATTGGAGCGGCCGATGATCGCTGCCAGGTCGCCCAGATAGGCCAGGTCCACCTGGCCGTTGGCGAACGCTTCGTTGATCACAGGGCCCGCGCCTTTGAAGTAATTCCACTGGATCTGGATGCCTTGGTCGGCAAAGGCTTTCTCAAAGATCTGCTGCTCACGCAACACGTCGGTGATGCCACCGCCGCTGTGCTGGCTGCCGGCACTGAGGTCGGGCACCGCAATGCGGATTTCCTTGAGGTCGGCGGCATGCACCAACCCGGCCAGGGCAGTGCCGACGAACAGGCTGATCAGACGTTTAAAGGGCAGTTTCATAAGCGCAGCTCCTGGTGGGCGACGGTCGCCTGGGGAGCAAAAAGTAGGCACAGACTGAACAAAACTTTAAATACTATAAATTCACAATTTAATAGCTTTTAGAACTATGCAAGCTAACCCGCAGCCTCCAGCGGGGTATGCACAAACAGCATCGAAAATATTCTTCGAATGCATTGGATGCGTGGCGGTGTGAGGCTTTAAATGACTTTTCTTATCTCACAATCATCTTGATCAAGCTTTTGTAAGATCGAAATCACATAACGCATTCGGAGGTCTTCCATGGCCCGGATTTCACTTCTGAGCCTGCCGCTGGCGGCCCCGCCCAAAGGCATCGCGCCGCGCTGGCCGCAGCTGGGCCAGCGTTTATTGCCGTGGCTGCTGCCACTCACGCTGTTTGCCTTATGGTGGCTGGCCAGCCGCAATCATTGGATGAGCGAGCAGATTCTGCCCACTCCCGCCCTGGTCTGGAGCAGCGCGATGGAGTTGGCCGGCGGCGAGTTATGGAGCCATCTGGCCATCAGCTTGCAGCGTTTGTTCTGGGGCCTGCTGGCCGGTGTCAGTGCCGGCGCGATACTCGGCGCGTTCCTGGGTTTCAGTGCGCGCGCCGAGCGCTTGGTATTCCCGACCTTCAGCGCACTGGCGCAAGTGCCGACCCTGGCCTGGATCCCGCTGTTCATGGTGTTTTTCGGCATTGGCGAAACCCTCAAACTGGTGGTGCTGGTCAAGGCCATCGTGGTGCCCGTGACCCTGCATACCCTGGTGGGCGTGCGCGATGCCCAGCCCAACCTGCGCGAAGCCGCCCGGGCGCTGCGCCTGCCTGGCCACTTGCTGATCCGCCGTCTGATCCTGCCCGCCGCACTGCCGGCGTTCATGGCCGGCGTGCGTCTGGCCCTGGGGGCCGGCTGGACTTCCTTGCTGGCCGTGGAGTTGCTGGCCTCCAGCGAAGGCATCGGCTACCTGATGGTGTGGGCGCGCCAGTTGTTCATGCTCGATATCGTCTTCGTGTGCATCGTGGTCATTGGCGTGCTGGGTGTGGTGATGGACCGCGGCATCGGCTGGCTGGATCGCAAGTGGGTGCACTGGCCCCACCCTGCCACCGCGCAGATCCGCCGCGGGCCACGCTATGAAGGCTGGCAACGCCTGCAGCCCTGGTTGTTACCCTTGCTGTTGTTGGCGCTGTGGCAGGCAGCGACGCAACAGGGCTGGGTAGACCCGAACATTCTGGTCAGCCCATGGACCGTGCTGCAAACCACCCTGGCCGGCGCACTGGATGGCAGCCTGACCACAGCCCTGGGCAAAAGCCTGGGCCGAGCCCTGGGCGGCTTGCTGCTCGGCGGCAGCCTGGGCTTTGCCGTGGGCCTGTGGCTGGGGTTGTCGCGGCGCAGTGAGCGACTGTTCGGCCCAACCTTGTCCGCGCTGCGCCAGATTGCGATTTTTGCCTGGGTGCCGCTGCTGACCGCCTGGTTCGGCCTGGGTGAGTTGGCCAAGTGGGTGTTTATCGCCCTCGCCGCCTTCTTCCCGTTGTTTATCGCCACCCAGCGCAGCGTGCTCAACCTGTCGCCCCAGCTGCGCGAAGCCGCGCAGGTGCTGCGCCTGAACCTCTGGCAACGCCTGCGCCGCCTGGTGCTGCCGGGCGCCGCGTCGGGGATTTTCGCCGGCCTGCGCCTGAGCCTGATCTACGCGTGGATGGGCACCCTCGGCGCCGAATATTTCATGCCCTCCAATGGCGGCATCGGCAGCCTGATGATCGGTGCCCAACAGCTGCTGCGCATGGACCTGATCATGAGCGGCATGCTGCTGGTCGGCCTCACCGGCGCCACCCTCAACCTGCTCGGCCAACGCCTCGAAACCCGCGCCACTCGCTGGAGACACGCATGAACGCACCGATTGTCAGCTTCAACCATGTGGGCAAGTCCTTCGACGTCGATGGCTTCGAACTGGAAGCCATCCGTGAATTCAACTTGGAGGTGGCCGAAGGGGAATTCGTCGCGATTGTCGGCGCCAGCGGTTGCGGCAAGTCGACCCTGCTGCGCCTGCTGGTAGGGCTCGATACGCAGTTTCGCGGCGAGATCCAGGTGGATGGCAACGCTGTCAGCGGTATCGGCGGCGAACGCGGCATTGTATTCCAGGAGCACCGCCTGTTCCCGTGGCTGACCGTGGCGCAAAACATCGGCCTGGGCCTGGTCAACGAGCCGCTGAGCGAGGCCGAGCGCACGCGGCGCATCAACGATTTTATCGAGCTGGTGGGCCTCACCGATTTCACTCGCGCCTACCCCCACCAACTCTCCGGCGGCATGGCGCAACGGGTGGCGATTGCCCGCGGCCTGGTGGCCAGCCCGCGCATCCTGTTGCTGGACGAGCCCTTCGGCGCCCTCGACGCGCTGACTCGTCAGCAGATGCAGGATGAACTGCTGGCGATTCGTGCCCGCGCCAGGATCACCACGGTGCTGGTGACCCACGATGTGGAAGAGGCGATTTTCCTGGCCGACCGCGTGGTAGTGATGGAGCCCAGGCCCGGGCGCATCAAGCAAGTGGTGAACATCGCCCTGCCCCATCCGCGCCAGCGCAGCAGCTTTGAATTTCACCAACTGCGCGAAGAACTGCTGCACGAGCTGATCAGCGATGACCACTACCAACCACCCGTGCGCGAACAGATTCGCGATTTGCCCCTGGCGTTTATTGCCTGCTGAGGTGAGCTAAATCGCTGTGTGCCTGCTCACGTCGCTCGAAGCGGTTGGCGCGGGCAAAGGTGCCCAAATCATTGAAGCGCACACCCATCTCGGCCATGACCTTATGCGCCACCTTGGTGGTCATCTGGCGGATGTAAAACGGCTCTTTCACCACAAAGTGATGGATGCCATGGGTGCTGCCGAAGTTGAAGCAGAACGCCTGCAACGGCCACAGCCACCAGGGGTTCAGCACTTGGGTTTGCTGGATCACATTGCCCAGCTCCACATCGCCGTAGTAATGCATGTTGGAGCTGACAAAGTGCAGGCAGAAGGTGCGCAACACGTTCGGGCCGATGATCACCACCGCAGCGATATCGATCACCTGCATCACCTGCAAGGTACCAGCTGACCACTGAATGGGCGCGCCCATCAAACTGGCAATCCCATTGGCGGCATGAAAGCCCAGGAAGACGTACCACGCGCCCCAATGCAGCAAGGCCAGCGGTGCGTACACCAGCAGCACGCGCTTGAGGATGCTGAACCTGTGCGGCCAGGTCTTGGCGCGCAACAGGCGGATCAAGGCCGACATCATGTTGTCCCCCACCATCAGCAACCGCGCGATGCCCCAGGGTTCGCCATTGGTGATCGCGCGCTCTTCCATATCGGCCTCGGTGCCCGAAACCTTGTGATGGTTGAGGTGCAGATGCCTACGTATCCACGGGTTGATGGTGCTCGGGCGCGCCAGCCACACCAGGCCCATCATCAAATTGTGGGGCACGCGCTGTTTGCGAAAGTACATGCTGTGGATCAGGTCGTGTTCCAGCTCGTGAGTGAGCGAGGCGAAGAACGCATTGAGCAGCAGGCACACCCACCAGGCCATGTGACCGCTGATATAGAGCGCCGCCGAGCCGAGCATGCCTAACAAGGCAAAGGCCAGGATGCCCGCGCCCAGCGCGTCCTGATGCAACAACCAGGGGTGCCGCTGGCGCAGGCGCACGCCCTCGGCCATCACCACCTCGCGGATATGCGCCGAACGCTGTTGTGCGTTCAACGGCTGGGGGCTTGCAGAAGTACCGTCCATGCTTCCATTCTCTTGTGAAGTGATGCCTGAATCCTGCACCTAACCCTAGCGCAGGACGCTAGCCGCGCACGCCAATCTGTTGACCACAAGCGCCAATTGCCATGACCGAACCCACTTCCCTCGCCAGCTGGACCCGTGCCCTGCGCAAGCAGCTCGACGCCCTGGGCCTCGACAGCGCCGCGCTGTGCGCCGAAGCCGGGCTGGACCCGCAGCAGATGGACGACCCCAACGCCCGCTATCGGTTGTCGGCCACTACGCGCTTATGGGCGCTGGCGGTAGAGGCCAGTGGCGACCCGGCGATTGGGTTGCGGGTGTCGCGGTTTGTCAGCCCCACCACCTTTCATGCGCTGGGTTACGCATTGGTGGCCAGCGGCAGCTTGCGCGAGGTGTTCGAGCGCATCGTGCGCTATCACCAGGTGGTCAGTGATGCCCTGGACCTGGAGCTGAGCCGCCACGGCGACGTCTACCGTTTTCGCCTGCTCCAACCCCCAGGCAGCCCCGCGCCCGCGCCGGAAGCGATCGATGCCTTTGCGGCGATCTATGTGCGCACCTGCCGCAACCGCCTCGGGCGTGACTATGCGCCGCTGGCCGTTTACCTACGGCGCCCGGAACCTGCCGACCCCAAGCCGTGGCATACGGTATTTCGCTCGCCAGTATTCTTTGCCGCCGACGAAGACCGCCTGGAGTTCGCCGCCAGCGACTTCGACAGCCACCTGGACGATGCCAACCCGGAGCTGGCCGAACACAACGAAACCGTGCTCAAGCGCACCCTCGCCCAACTGCAACCGCTGACCTGGGAACGCAAGGTGCGCGCCGCCATCGAGGCGCAATTGCCAGACGGCGAGCCGAGTGCCGAACGCATTGCACAAGCGCTGCACTTGAGCCTGCGCAGCCTGCAAAGGCACTTGGCCGATGAGGGGTGTCGGTTTGACGCCTTGCTTAACGAGTGCCGGCAAAACCTGGCGTTATTGCACCTGCGCGACCCGCAGTGCTCATTGGCCGAGATCAGCCATTTGCTGGGGTTTGCCGATACCAGCAGTTTCAACCGTGCGTTCAAGCGCTGGACAGGGATGACGCCGGGGCAGTTTCGCGACGGGGTGCAGTAGCAAGGGCCTCATCGCAGGCAAGCCAGCTCCCACAGGGGAATGGGTTCACATCATGTGGGGCTTGCCTGCGATGAGGCCAGTACAACCACCAAAACTCCCTGA
Source organism: Pseudomonas sp. PA-4-8C (assembly GCF_021606625.1). Taxonomy (NCBI): domain Bacteria; kingdom Pseudomonadati; phylum Pseudomonadota; class Gammaproteobacteria; order Pseudomonadales; family Pseudomonadaceae; genus Pseudomonas; species Pseudomonas sp. PA-4-8C. The sequence goes on along the minus strand of NZ_WKCD01000088.1, from coordinate 2,372 downwards.
GTTTGATTACAAACCTGTCATCCAATTGTGCGGCTTTTGTCCGCATCCGCTGGTTACCGTGACGGCCTGCTTTCTGGAGCCCTCACTATGTACCGCACTGCCTTGTTCTTGAGCCTCGCCGTGGCCACCGCCGCCCAGGCGGCGCCACAATTGCCACGCCACGCCGAGCTGGATTTGCACACCGCTCGCCAACTGGCCGATGCCAGCCTGGCCCACTGCACCGCTGCGCTGACCGTACTCGACCGCGGTGGCAACCTGTTGCTGGGCCTGCGCGCTGACGGTGTCGGCCCGCACAACAGCCTCGCCAGCCAACGCAAGGCGTACACGGCGCTGTCGACAAAAACCCCGACCCGGCTGTTTGCCGAACGGGCGCGTAATAACCCCGAGGCCGCCAACCTCAACAGCTTGCCCGAGCTGCTGTTGCTCGGCGGTGGCGTGCCGCTGTTTGTCGACGCCGAACTGGTCGGTGCCCTAGGCATCGCCGGCGCCGGTGGCGCCGCGCAGGATGAAGCCTGCGCCGTGCAGGCCGCCGAGCAACTGGGCTTGAAAATCACCCCTTGATTCCACTTCCCTCAAAAGGACTTCGCGATGAAAACCTTGAGCATGACCCTTGCCGCACTAAGCCTGAGCGGCCTGTGCAACCTGGCCCTGGCCGACGGCAACCCGCTGAGCGTGCACGTACTCAACCTGGAAAATGGCCTGCCAAGCGCCGGGGTCAATGTCACCCTGGAACAGCACGTGGGCGATAAATGGCAGTCACTGTCTGAAGGTGTCACCAACCAGCAAGGCCGCATCGCCGAGCTGTTCCCGGCCAACCGCAGCCTGCAGCCGGGCGAGTACCGCGTGGTGTTCAAGACCGGCGATTACTACAAGAAGGCTAACCGCGAGACGTTCTTCCCCGAGGTGCCGGTGATTTTCCAGGTCAAGCAGGCCGACCAGCACTACCACATCCCGCTGCTGCTCAGCCCTTACGGCTTCTCCACCTATCGCGGTTCATAGGCCCGCGGCCAGCTGCAGCCCGTTGAGGTCGCGTATCTCGATGGCGCCGTAACTCAAGCCGATAATGCCCTGTTGCTCCAGCGCCTTGAGCAGACTGTTGATGGTCTGGCGCGACAGGCCCAGCATTGCCGCCAGATCCTCCTGGGGCAGGTGCAGCACGCGGCGCGCCTGCTCCGCTTCGCCATAGCCTTGGGCAATCATCAGCAAGCGATGGGCCAGGCGCTTTGAGGCGGGCATCAGGCTTATCTGTTCGATATTGATCAACGACAGCCGCAGTTTATGGCTCATCAACAAAGCCATCTCCCGCCAGAACACCGGACGCTGTTCAAGGATGCCGAGCATCGCCGCCTGCGGCACCTGCAACAGCCTGCATGCGCCCGTGGCCAGGGCATCGTGGGTGCGCGGCAGGTTGTCGAACAGGCAGATCTCGCCGAACCAGTAGGGCGTTTCCACCAGGCTCAACACCGCTTCCTTGCCTTGGGCACTGACCGCACTGATGCGCACCGTGCCTTCCAGCACCGCATACACGCCGCACGGCGGGTCACCTCGCTTGAACAGGTACTGCCCCGCCGTCAGCACACGCAACCGCGCTGCCTCCAGCAGGCTACGCTGCAAGTCAGGCGGCAAATGGCTGAACCAATGACCGCGAGCCAATTGCGCGTGCCATGTCCCTGTGTCCATGCGAACTCCGAAGATTGTCGCCCAGTTGACAGTTAGGTACAGGCTGACAGGGCATGATCAAACATCCTACAGGAGGAACAACAATGAAAAGCCTCGTCGACCACCTCAGTCAATACGCCGCATACCACCGCGACCCACGCAACATCGCCAGCCACTTCATCGGTATCCCGCTGATTGTGGTGGCGGTGGCCGTGCTACTGTCGCGCCCCGAGTGGTCGGTGGGCGGGCTGTGGCTATCACCTGCGGTGCTGCTGGCGTTGTTTTCGGCGTGGTTTTACCTGCGCCTGGAACTGGCCTTGGGCGTGTTGATGACGGTGCTGATGGGCTTGTCGGTGTGGGCCGGGCATGTGCTGGCGGCGCAAAGCACGGCGGTGTGGCTGAGCAGCGGCGTGGGCATGTTTGTGGTGGGCTGGGTGATTCAGTTCGTCGGGCATTACTACGAAGGCAGAAAGCCTGCGTTTGTGGACGATGTGTCGGGGCTGATCGTGGGGCCGTTGTTTGTGGTGGCGGAGTTGGCGTTTTTGCTGGGGTTGCGGCAGGACCTCAAGCGGCAGATTGAAGAGCGCTCTGGGCCGGTGGGAGTACGCGGGAAAAACGCCACGGTCTAACAAGTACTGAACATCCAATGTGGGAGCCGGGCTTGCCCGCGATGGCGGTGGATCAGTTGGCATAACTGTCGACTGACACACCGC
>NZ_WKCD01000087.1:0-19502 GCF_021606625.1 Pseudomonas sp. PA-4-8C | reverse complement strand
ATGTGCCTGGGGCCACGATCGACAGCATTGGCGAAAGTGCTGTTCTCGAAATCCCCAAATTGGATGACCTTGACCAGACCCGCGTGCGTCCTTGGCCGTATATTGCACTCAAACAGAAGATGTACAAACGCTACATCGGAACATTTAAGAATGATGACGCTTATTATGAGGAGACGTTTGCAGGCCGTGAAGTCTCATTCACCGATGAAAACGACGGGCCGTCTTCTTACACTCCTGTGGGCAGATTGCGCAATCTGAAGGAGTGGACGCCCTTAGCCATTGAGTTCGGTGTGACATTCAATCACAGCAGCAACGCCGGTGACATAGTGTGGTTCGAGACCCGTCATCATATGGTCCAAACCGAAATCAATATCTTCCCTCATCCGCAGATCAAGTATTCGACTCCCCCGGAGGGGCCTGAAGTCATCATCAGCCCAATTACCGTTGAAAATAGATGCCAGGTGCTGGTGACCTATCCGAACATGAACCTGAATGGGGAAGATCTGATTACGCTGTTCTTGATCGACTCACAGGGTACGTCGATTGAAGTGGGTGCGCTGCCTGGTCTTGACGGTGGCACGGTGACTTTCAATATCAGTAATGACTTGGTTGGAGCGGCCATTAACACTACGATCCAGTTTCAGTATGAGGTGATATTGGGCCGTGGCGGGGAAGGTTCGTCAGAGGTTCAGATTGTGCATGTGCAGGCGATTCCACAGGCCAGTCTACCAAGAGCCTTTATCAACAATATTGGTCATGGAGGGACCATAAATTCGGCCAGTCTGACCGGCAATGCTGTGCTGAGGATGGGCAAGTGGCCATATAGCCAGGAAGGTCATATTGCCTGGTTGACCGTGTCTGCGCCTGGCGCGGTCACACTGCAGTTGTTGTTCGAACACAAAGTTACCGCTAATGAGGCCGCCAATGGTTTTATAAACCTCCCGGTGCTGCGCAATTGGCTGCTGTCCGTGCCAAATAATGGCACGGTTACTATTACGCCCTATGTCAACTTCAATAAGCAGGCTGACAAGCCCAAAGCAGTGGCGTTCCCGCCGACGCAGTACCGAATCGTGCATACCACAGCACTGGTCTTCAACCAGGCGACGGTTTATCTGAACAGGAAGACGTACCTTATAGATGGGTATCCTAATGTATTACCTAGCTTCGGCGCAGGAAACTCGATCACATACGAGGCCTCAGGAGGGACACGTCCCTACTATTACTCATCAAACAAACCGTCGGTGGCTGAGGTGGACGAGAATGGACTGGTAACCGTGCGTGGCAATGACTCCGCGACTATCACCGTAAGGGATTCATCAGTCCCCGCACAGACCCGCAGTTACCTTGTATTCGTCAGCAATGTGATTCGCTGCCGTAGTTTGGGTAATGGGACCATTCCCACAAATCGGGCGCTCGCTGATAACGCGAACATGCGCCTGCCCAGCCTGACAGAAGCACGAGAGATTCATGCGGCGTATGGCAATCGATGGCCGATAGTGGGCGGTTACTATGATTGCACGTCGACGTTCTCCCATTCGGAGTGGATTAGTAGTTACTACTATGTGATCAACGTCAAAAACGGTGATGTATCAACACAAAAGGATCACATTCTTGGTGGTTACAGCAACGCTATCGGACTGCCTAGATAGAGCTTGCGGTCATCAACGGGTAACGGGAGAGGTTCACGGAGAACCCCTCCCGTGTTTATTTCAAATAACCGTTGGTTCGGGTGCAGTCGAGTCTGCTTCAGATACGCCAGTGCGCTGACGTTTTCGCCAGCCGCTCGCGCATCGCGTCCACATTAGCTGCCAATTGCAGCGTCAATAACCGATACCCACCCAAAGCACTGTAGACCGGTGCATCCGGCACAGGCTCACCGCCGGTTGCGTAGCCGCTACGCTCCAACCGCTCCGTCACCCCCGACTTCAACGCCCGCGCCATCCCCACCAGTTGCACCCGAATCTGCCGATGCTCGGCCTTTAACATCACCTGCATCCTTGCCGTGGCTTGCTCATCACGCGGGTCTGGCCGGGTATTGCCCAGAATCTCCAAAGTGCTGATGCACATACGCAGGTGCCGCTGGATCGCGTCGAGTTCAGTCATAGAGATCCGCACTTCCTTGGACACCGACGGCATTAAAGAACGCAGTTGCACCATCGCCCCGTTCAAACGGTTGAGCAGCTTGAGGTGTTCATCGTCGGTTACCGATTGGCCATTGATGATCCGGCTATAAATCTGCGCGCAATCGCGCAGGGCACTGGCCAGGTTGTAGCGCCACGAGTACACGGCGTACAACGGCAAGGCAAAGGAAAACGCCAGGGCCAGCACGATGCCGATCAGGATGTCGACGGTGCGCCACAGGCCATCGGAGATCGGGTTGTCGCCGTGGCCGGCGACGATAAATACCGTGATCGCCGACAGCAATGCGATATAGCCGCCTTTGCCGATGGCGTGATAGGAAAAGAACCCGCACACCACCGACATCAACAGGTAGGTGAGCAACGGCAGGCCGAAGTAAGCCTGTTGCACCACCAGCAGCAAGCCGACGCTGGCGCCGATCAAGGTGCCGTAGGCGCGCTCGACGGCTTTCTTGCCGATATTGCCGTGGTGCTGCAGCCCGCCGATCACGATCAGCATGGTCACCGATGCCCATTCGCCGTGGGGCAGGTTGAGGCCGCTGGTCAGCAGGATGGTGGCCAGCAAACCCACGGACACACGCGCGGCGTGGATCAGCTTGGCATGGCGAAAGCGGCGGTAGGGGTCAAGCAAGGGGCGCAGCAGGCGCCGGGCAAAGAAGGGCAGGTTCATCAGTATTAAAGTGGCCTCGATTATCTGAGCGCGCGCGATCAAATGTGGGAGCTGGCTTGCCTGCGATAGCATCACCGCGACCTGACTGAAAGACCGAGGTGCCGGCATCGCAGGCAAGCCAGCTCCCACACTGACCTGTCTGCACATTGGAACGGGGGGGATTTTAGAAGATGTAATCGGTAGTCAGGAAACTCGAGTCGCGGTTACGCAAAATATCGCTGACCAACGCCTTGTTACTTTCTTGGAACTTGGTCGCCACCAAGGTACGGATCGAGAACACACGCAAGGCGTCATGCACCGACAACGTGCCCTCGGCCGAGTTCTTGCGCCCGTTGAACGGAAAGGTATCCGGCCCGCGCTGGCATTGGGCATTGATATTGATGCGGCCCACCTGGTTGGCGAAGGTGTCTACCAGGCGCCCAACTTCCACGGGGTCGGTGCCGAAGAGGCTCAACTGCTGGCCGAAATCCGAGTCCAGCACATAGTCGATCACGGTGTCCAGGTCACGGTAGGGCACGATCGGCACCACCGGGCCGAATTGCTCTTCGTGGTAGACGCGCATCTGCGGGTTCACCGGGTACAGTACCGCCGGGTAGAAGAACGAGCCACGGCTGCTGCCACCCTCGGCATTCATCACTTTGGCACCATGCCGGGCGGCGTCGGCCACCAGTTCGTTGAGGTAATCGACCTTGCCCACTTCCGGCAGTGGGGTCAGCGCCACGCCGTCTTCCCAGGGCATGCCGGGCTTGAGCGTCGCCAGCTTGGCGTTGAATTTCTCGATAAAGCGCTCGACCACGTCTTCATGCACGAACAGGATTTTCAACGCGGTGCAACGCTGGCCGTTGAACGACAGCGAGCCGGTGACGGCTTCGTTCACCGCATTGTCCAGGTCCACTTCGGGCAGCACGATCCCCGGGTTTTTGGCATCCAGGCCCAGCGCAGCGCGCAAACGGTGCGGCTTGGGGTGCAGCTTTTTCAAATCACTGGCGGCCTTGTTGGTGCCGATAAACGCAAAGATGTCGATCTTGCCGCTGGCCATCAGCGCGCTTACGGTCTCGCGGCCGCTGCCGTAGATGACGTTGATTACCCCGGCCGGGAAGCTGTCGCGGAAGGCTTCCAGCAAGGGGCGGATCAACAGCACACCCAGCTTGGCCGGCTTGAACACCACGGTATTGCCCATGATCAACGCTGGGATCAGCGTGGTGAAGGTCTCGTTCAACGGGTAGTTGTAAGGCCCCATGCACAACGCCACGCCCAGGGGCACGCGGCGGATCTGGCCGAGGGTGTCCTGCTCCAGCTCAAAGCGACTGCTGCGCCGGTCGAGTTCCTTGAGGGCATTGATGGTGTCGGTGATGTAGTCGCAGGTGCGGTCGAATTCTTTCTGCGAGTCCTTGAGGTTTTTGCCGATCTCCCACATCAGCAGCTTGACCACCGCATCACGCTGTTCGCGCATGCGCCGCAGGAACGCCTCGACGTGCTGGATACGCTCAACCACTCGCATCGTCGGCCATACACCCTGGCCACGGTCGTAGGCGCGCACGGCAGCATCCAGGGCGGTGAGGGCGGTGTCGGCATCCAGCAACGGCGTGCTGCCGATGTGCACGCGCTCATCACCCAGTTGCACGGGGCTTTGCACGCGGGCGAGCGGGCCGTTCCACTCCTGCAACTGGCCATCGACCAGGTATTCACGTTGCTCAATGGGCGCTGCCAGGCGAAATTGCTCGGGAATCTGCGCGGTGGAGGTGGGAAACAGCTGGGCGAGCAGGTTGCTGGTGGTCATGTCGCTACCCCTGGAATAGTTGCAAAACATGACTAGAGAGTCACCCAACACGCGGCTCTAACGCAAGGCTTGCGCGCATTCTTGTTCGCAGCGCGGTGTACGCCGGGTAAACTGCGCGGCTTTTCAGAAGGAGTTCACATGAGTCAGTACCAGCCGGGCATTCTTGCCGCACCGGTGCCTTTGCAGGCCCGCCATCTGTTTTTTGCCCTCGACTCGCTGCAAGCCGTGCCCGCTGCGCTGGACGCACTGGTGCAGTTGACGGATGCGGCGGCCGTGGTGGGGTTCGGTGAGCCGCTGGTAACGGCGCTGGGTGTCCAGATCCCAGGGCTGCGCTCATTCCCGGCCGTCAGCGGCCCTGGCGCCCACAACCCGTCGACTCAACAGGCGCTGTGGGTATGGCTGCATGGGGTGGATCGCGGTGAGTTGCTGCTGCGCAGCCGGACCGTGGAAAAAGCCCTCGCCCCGGCGTTTCGCCTGGTGCAGTCGACAGAAGGCTTCCGCTACAAGACCGGCTTTGACCTGACCGACTACGAAGACGGCACCGAAAACCCTCACGACGATGCCGCCGTGGAAGCCGCGCTGACCGACAGCGGCGCCAGCTTCGCTGCTATCCAGCAATGGCAGCACGACCTTGACGGTTTTGCCGCGTTGCCTGCCCAGGAGCGTGACCACATCATTGGCCGCCGTCATGGCGATAACGAAGAACTCGACGATGCCCCCGAGTCGGCCCACACCAAGCGCACCGCCCAGGAAAGCTTCACACCGGAAGCCTTCGTGGTGCGCCGCTCCATGCCCTGGGCCGAAAATGGCCAGGCGGGGCTGATGTTCCTCGCGTTTGGTCATTCTTTCGATGCGTTCGAAGCGCAGTTGCGACGCATGAGTGGGTTGGAAGATGGGATTGTCGATGGCCTGTATCGCATCAGCAAGCCGTTGACGGGGGGTTATTACTGGTGCCCGCCGCTGAAGGACGGGCGCCTGGATCTGGGCGTGGTTTTTGAATCGCCGCTTCCTTGAGCGATCATTGCCCCCTGTAGGAGCGAGCTTGCTCGCGAAAAGCGTCAACGATAACGCGCGCCGCCTGACTCAACGCGGCGCCTTCGAGTTTTTCGCGAGCAAGCTCGCTCCTACGCAAAGCCTAACCGAGCATTTTTACTTTGCCGCTGTGCAGCTTGTACACGCCGCCGACAATCAGCAGTTTTCCCGCCGCGACCGCATCAGCCAACAGGCTTGATTCAGCCGTGAGCCGCGCCATGGTGTCGGTGACATTTTGTGCAATGGCGTTTTCCAGCAAATCGCCGGGCGCTTTCAATACCTTGTTCACCGAGGGTTTGAAAGTATCGGCCAAGCCCTGGATCTTGCCCGGGAAGCGGGCGTTATCCTTGACGGCCTTGACCCCCGCCGCGACTGCGCCACACATGTCGTGCCCCAATACCATGATCAGGGGCGTGCCCAATACCGCCACCGCGTATTCAAGGCTGGCGAGCCCGTTATCGGTGACGAAATTGCCCGCGACCCGTACCGCGAAGAGGTCGCCGCGGGCGGTGTCGAAAGCGTACTCGGGAGCGATCCGCGAATCGGCACAACTTAACACCGCGACGAACGGATTTTGCCCACCCACCAACACTTCACGCTCGCTCATAAAGTCATGGCGCTTGGTCACCCCGTCGGCGTAACGCTGGTTGCCTTCCATCAGCCGCTGCAAGGCAAGTTGGGGGCTGAGGTCGTTGGCGGGCTTGGGCAGCGCTGGCGCCGCCGATGTTGCGTTCGCGAGGGAGGGCAGCGCCCCGCTCAGTAGCGTTGCGCTTGTACTGACGGCAGCCAGGCGTAGGAAGTTTCGACGGTCTTTGAGGTGAACAGGGCGGTTGCACATCGGGAAGGTTCTCAGACGGGTTGAGGGCACTAGGGTGGGAACGATCAGCCGAAAGAGATGTAAGAAATATCTGATTTTGCTTGTGTCTAGCAGCGGGGGCGCCTTCTAAGCACAAGACTCAGCCCTTGTAAAAAAGGCCAGGGGAAGGCTAGTGTGGCGGCCTGAATATTTCTGAATGTTTCAGTTTTATGTCCAGCCTTGCCCAACGCACCGCCAATACCACCTCGCGCCGCGCGGCACTGGCCCTCGGGTTTTGCCTGCCCAGTGATGTGCTGCTGTACCTGTTGCTGCCCATGGAGTCCGAGGCGTTCGGCATCACGCTGGCCCAGGCTGGGGTGTTGTTGGCGGCTAACCGTCTGGTACGGATCTTTGGTTATCGGCATGTACTGAATTTTTATGCACGTAACGGCGACCGCCTGACCTGCATGCTCGCCGCCGGCGCGGCAGCACTGTGCGCATTGGGTAATTCGGTGCTGTCGGGCTTCGCTGCGCTGTTGGTCTTGCGGCTGGTGTGGGGCCTGTGTTTTGCCGCGTTGAACCTGTCGACCCAGGTACTGGCGACGTCTGAACCTGAAGGGGCGGCGCGCAGGGCGGGGCGCTCACGGGCATTGATCGCCTTCGGGCCGATGCTGGCCCTGCCTCTGGGCGGGTTGCTGACGTTATGGGCCGGGCCGCGCCCGATCTTCCTGATTCTCGCCGTCTGTTGCCTGGCAGGGTTGTGGATCGCTCGCGGCCTGCCCACCTCCGGTCATGACTTGCACAGCACTCCGGGGCGCCGCTTCAGGTGGCCTGACAGCGTTGCGCTGTGGTCGTTTATCGAAGGTGTCGCGCTGGACGGCTTGTTTATCTTTGGCCTGTCGATCCAGGCGCAGAAGATCATGGGCGGGGATGCGGTACTGATCGCCGGCGGCTTGATGGGCCTGCGCTACCTGTCGGAATTGCTCCTGAGCCCGTTGGGCGGGCGTGCGGCCCAGCGTTTCGGTGCCACGTCGATGCTGTTGCTGTTTTCGTTCTTGAGCGCCCTGGCCCTGGCTGCGTTCGGCAGCCATTGGGTGATCGTCGGCGCGGCGGCGGTGCTGGTGCTGCGTGCGTTGCAATTGCCCCTGGTGACTACCCTGGTGGCCGAGCGCAACCCCGGCGCCATGCGCGTGTCTGCATTGGCGTCCAACGCCGTATGGCGCGATATCGGCGCCGGCCTCGGGCCGCTGCTGGCGGGCCTGTTGCTACCTGTGGCCTCGGCGCCCTGGGTGTTTGGCCTGGCGGGTGCGGCGATTGCCCTGAGTGCAGTGTTTTGCTGGCGGGCCAAATGGCCCACTGACGTGTCCCTGCGGAGCTAAGCGCTTTTCAGGCTGTCCAGCCAGGCAGGATCAAGCCGGGTTTGCTCGGTAGCGATCCCCAGGGCCTGCATCTTCGCCTTGTGGGCCTCGATCTCGCCCACCATTTGCGCCTGGGCGCTGGAGTTGGCGTCCAGTTCGTGCATCTGAATCAGCCCCAGATGATAGAAACGCAACAGCTTGATGGCTGACGGGTCGTTGGCCTGTACCCGTTCGCTGACCTTGTGCATCACATTGGTCACGCTCATCAGGCTGCGTTTGAGCTGCCAGCCATACACCGCCGACGTCATCCAGGGTTGGGTCCAGAACGGGCCACGTACCAGCGCGACGGTGATCAACACCCCGGCAAAGACGCCGCCGACGTTGAAGCGAAAATTATCACCGCCAGGCTCACCGAACAGCATCACTGCCAGGCTCGATAACAGCATGGCCAAGGCCAGGAACAGCACGGCAATGACCAGTGTGCTGCGACGGGTCTGTTGGCGATAGGTGGCGGGGTCGCAGGGTTTGAGCTCGAACATCCGGGGCAGGTCTCCAGAAAGAGCGGTCATCTTCTCATGCTTGGCGCAATGAAGTTGAACGATGGCGGCGGGCGATTTCTCTAAAACGGTGAACCCTTCATGAGGTCAGCCGTCATGCCCGACTATAAACAGCCACCGCCTGGTACACCCGACCCGCACCGCACCCCCGGTGAAGAGGAGCGCGACAACGATGCGTTGCGCCCCAATGATCCGAAAGAGCGAGGCCCGGACGACGATGTGCAGCGCGCCGAAGAAGACCTGGAAAACCTCCACGACAAAGCCCGTCCGCTTTAACAGGAGAACCTGATGAACAAGCGTACCGATGGCCCCCATTCCAACGAACACGCCAGTGGCAAGGATGAACTGGGCTTCGACCCGGACTCGCCGGACCTGGCCGACCCGCAGGTCGACCCGATCGGCCCGGCAATTGCGCCGCTGGACAAAACGGACGAGGAGACAGCGAAAAAAAAGCCGCCCTACGATCCGTTGGGCGACTTGAAGCAGTGAACCGAGCCCCGCCTGTGTGCGGGGCTTTGTTTATCTGGGCGGGGACCAGCTGACGTCGCTGATGCCGTATTTTTCCGCCCAGGGCCGGGTGGTCTTTTTCACCTGCTCGTGACCCACGCGACCGATGCGGCTGACATGGGCAATGTCGGCATCAACGGCCGCCCAATGCCAGGCCTCGGCGTTGTTCATCACCTCGGCGCGCACCACGAAAGACTTGGGTTTACCGTGTAGCTGATAGTGGACGGTGTAGATTTTTGCGGTACTCATGTTGCCTCCCAATCTTGTTATAGATGGATAGGCTGGCGCTCCAAAAGGTTCATTCAAAATGACAACGCACACAGAGGCGCGGCATAGTGACGCTCTTGCCCTGCGCCCAAGGATCGCGCCATGCACACACTCGCCGATAGCCGCCTGTACCTGCAACGCCTGGGCTATGCCTCGCCACCGCCGCCCACCCTGCAAACTCTGCGGGACCTGCAACTGCGCCATGTGTGCACCTTCGCCTTTGAAAGCCTGTCGACCCTGATGCATGCACCGGTGCCGATCGACCTGCCCAGCGTCGAGCGTAAGGTGCTGCATGAGGGGCGTGGCGGCTATTGCTACGAGCTGAACCAGCTGTTCCTGGCCCTATTGCAGGAGCTGGGCTTTGAAGCCCGTGGTATCACCGGGCGCGTTGTGATCGGCGGCCCACCGGACGCCCACACCGGGCGTACCCACCGCTTGAGCCTGGTGACCCTCGACGGCGTGCGCTATATCACCGACGTCGGCTTTGGCGGCATGGTGCCCAGCAGCCCGTTGCAACTGGACAGCGACGCGCCCCAGGTCACCGCTCATGAGTGCTTTCGTCTGACACACAACCAAGGCAGTTACACGCTATGGGGCCAGGTGGGTGAAGAATGGCGCGGCCTGTACGTGTTCGACCTGCAAACCCAGGCCGACATCGATTATGAAATCGGCAACTGGTACGTCTCCACGCACCCTGGCTCACCGTTCGTAGGGCAGTTGAAAGCCGCGCTGCTTGCGCCCGGTAAACGTCATACCTTGGCCAACGCCCGCTATGCCCTTCATTATCTGGATCGACCCAGCGAAAAGCGCACGCTCAAGAGTGCCGATGAGTTACTGGGACTGTTGCGCAACACCTTCGGTATTCAGCTGCCGGAGCATCCTCAACTTCGCGAAGCCGTTGAACACCTGATTCGCATGAATCCTGAAGAGTCTTGAGTTAGAGCCTTCGCTGAATCGTTTTTCCTCCGTTTTGGTGCAAATCCGTTCGAACTTTTTGCAAAAGCCAAGGTTCGAACCGATTCCTGAATACTTTGCCCACCTTAAAATGGAGATGTAAAACGATGTCCAAACTATTCGGAAAATTCCTCAAGAACACCTCGTTGCTGGCCCTGGTGGCTGCGCCTGGCGTGGTGTTCGCAGCACCTTCCACTGACCCGATTTCCACGTTCGGGATCATGGGCAGCTACAACGACTTCAAACTTGAAGGCGGTAGCGAAAGCGACAAAGATCACATGCCCGAAGCCGGCCTGTTCTACAACTTCGGCAACAAGCTCACTGCCGAGTCGGGCTTTATCTACCAGGCCGGTATCGAAGCCAAGTACGGTGAAAAAAGCGATAACAAACTCAAGGAAGGCCAGGCCGACCTCGACCTCGGCTGGCGTGCCGCGCTGGATGCGCGCAATTTTGTCGACGTGATCGTGGGCGGTGGCTACAGCTGGACCCGCTACGAGCCGGACACCAATGGCTACGACATGAAGCTCACCAACAAATCGCCGTTTGCCAAGGCGGCGCTGGGCTACAACCACCAGTTCGATGACATGACCCTGCGCGTTGAAGCCGGCGCCCGTCACACCATCGACGGCCGCGCCAAGCTCAAGGTCGACGGCGTCGGCAGCGACACCGTAGACCTCAAGGACCGCACCAACCCTTACGCCGAAGTCAGCCTGCTGATGAACCAGAAGGGCGACCTGCCAGTGATGGCGGGCCTGTACTACACCCGCACCGAGTACAAGCTCGATAACGACTCCTATGTGGCCGACAACACCAAGCTCAAGCGTGATGAGTATGGTTTGAAGGTGGGTATCGCGTTCTAACGCTGTTTGCGCTGCAAAAACGCCCCGAATGCTCGGGGCGTTTTTTTTGCGGCTATTGCCGGTCAGCCCAATGCGGCAAGTTGCGCCACGGTTTCCGGAAAGCGCGCCACCAGTCGTATCAACGTGACAGCCTGCGCATTCGGCTTGGCCCGGCCTTGCTCCCAGTTCTCCAAGGTGCGGGTGTTGGTGCGCAGGTACATGGCGAATACCGAGCGGGACAGGTTGAGTTGCTGGCGTACGGCGATTACCTCGTCAGCGCTGAGTGGCGCCAGCTTGTTGAGGTGCGCTTTGTGGGTGCGCAGGGTAATTTTGCCCTGGCGTTCATCAGCCAAGGCGTCGAAGCCTTCGACCAGTTCGGAAAAGATTTCACGTTTCATGGTGTGTTCTCGCTTTGATTTCCCTGTCCAGCATGTGTTTAAGGGCTTTCTTGTGTTGGGGTGTCAGGTCGTTCTGTTCGTGTTTGCCGTACAAAGTGAATAACCAGAATTGCGTACCGCCTGACCACCAGTAGTAAATGACCCGCAGGCCACCGCGCTTGCCTTTGTTTCGTCGCTCATCGACGAAGCGAACCTTTCTCAACCCGCCCGTTCCTTCGATCACGTCTCCCGCTTCTGGGTTTTTCATCAACTCCTGCTGAAAACCGTGAAAAAGTTCATCGCTCAGATAGTCCCTGCGATGCCGTTCGAATGCCGGCAGTTCGATAAATAGAGCATCCATGCTCTGTACGTAGCCTGCGTATAGTTTGGTGGCCCACTCGCTTTGGGTCAAGCGCCCAAGCTGTGGGAACTTTCTTAAAACGCAGACACCTTAGGCCGCATCCAGCGGGGAAGATGCCGGATGAGGAGGCAGATTGAAGAGGAAATTTCAGCGAGTAGGGAAGGGAAAAAGCCAGGCTACAGAAATGCAAAACGGCGCCCAAAGGCGCCGTTATGTTTACTGCATTAATCTAAGCGATCAAACGCCCAGCACCGCGTGCTGCACCAGGGTGAGCAACGGTTGTGGGTACACGCCCAGGAAGAACGCGAGCAGGGCGATGGCCAGCAGCATGACGCCACCGGCTTTCTGTTCCCAATGCAGCTCGGCATCCACACGGCGCAGGTTTGGCTCGATCAGGTACAGGGTGACCATCACGCGCAGGTAGTAGAACACGCCGATGGCGCTGCCCAGTACCAGCGAGGCAACCAGCCACCATTCGTGGGCTTCGACACCGGTAGCGACGATGTAGAACTTGCCGATAAAGCCCGCCGTCAGCGGAATGCCGGCCAGGGACAGCATCATCACGGTGAGCACGGCGGTCAGGTACGGCCGGCGCCAGAACAGGCCGCGGTATTCGTACAGGGCGTCGGCGTCACGGCCTTTGTACGGCGACGACATCAAGGTGATGACGCCGAACGCACCCAGGCTTGTGATCACGTAGGTGACCAGGTACACGCCAATGGCTTCCACGGCCAGGCCTTTGCTCGCCACCAGGGCGATCAGCAGGTAGCCGAAGTGGGCGATGGACGAATAGCCCAGCAGACGCTTGAGGTTGTTCTGGGTCAGGGCCAGCAGGTTACCGAACAGGATCGACGCGATGGCGATCACGGTCAGCACGTTGCTCAGCACGCCGGTGTTGGCGGCGGGGGAGATCTGGAACAGACGCACCATCACCGCAAACACCGCCACTTTCGACGCAGTGGCCAGGAACGCCGCCACCGGCGCTGGGGCGCCTTCGTACACGTCCGGGGTCCACAGGTGGAACGGCACCAGCGACAGCTTGAACGCCAGGCCGATCAGCATCATCGCCAGGCCCAGTTGGGCAATCGGCGCCGGGCTGTTGGTGGCGGCCAGGGCGTGGCCGATACCGGTGAAGCTCAGGCTGCCAGCTTCGGCGTAGAGCAGGGCCATACCGAACAACAGGAACGCGGAACCGGCAGCCGACAGCACCATGTACTTGATGCCGGCTTCCAGGGAGCGCTTGTTGAAGAAGGCATAGGCCACCAGGCCGTAGGTCGGGATCGACAGCAGTTCCAGGCCGATGAACAGGCCCGCCAGGTGCTGAGCGCTGACCAGCACGATACCGCCGGCCGCAGCCAGCAGGATCAGCAGGTACAGCTCTTCCTTGTTGCCCGGGTAGCCGGTGCCGCCTTCGCCGAGGTAGGCGTGGGCGAGGGTGACGCAGGCCAGGGTCGCCACCAGGATCAGGGCGATGTACAGCAGTGCGAAGTCATCGACCATCATCAGTGGCGTGACCGCCAGTGGCGCGACCTTGAGGGCCGGAATGATCGACAGCAGGGCCAGGTTCAACCCGGCGCAAGACAGCAGGAACGTTTGCGAATGATTGCGGCGCCAGGCGATCGCCAGCATCACCACCACGATGGTGAGGCTGGTGATCAGCAGCGGCGCAAGCGCGATAAAGTGTTGGATCGTGAATTCCATAGCGCTCTTACCGGGCCGAAGCGAGTTGGGAGAAGGCGGTGCCGAACCACTGCTGCACGCCATGCATCGTTGCGGCAGAAGTGTCCAGGAACGGTTGCGGGTACACGCCGATGAAGACCAGCAGTACCGCAAGGCCGAGCACCATGATCAGTTCGCGCGCATCCATCCCTTGCAGGACGGTGTCGGACTTGGCCGGGCCGAAATAGGCGCGGTGGATCATGATCAGCGAGTAGACCGAACCGAACACCAGGCCGGAGGTGGCGATGGCGCTGATCCACGGCGTTTGCACAAAGGCACCCATCAGGATCAGGAACTCGCCGATGAAGTTACCGGTACCCGGCAAGCCCAGCGACGCGGCGGCAAAGAACAGGCTGATGGCCGGCAGGTACGCGATGCGCGACCACACGCCACCCATCTCACGCATGTCACGGGTGTGCAGGCGCTCGTACAACTGGCCACTCAGGATAAAGAGGGCAGCGGCGGAAACACCGTGGGCCAACATCTGGATCACCGCACCCTGCAGCGCCAGTTGGCTGCCGGAGTAGATGCCGATCAGTACGAAACCCATGTGGGAAACGGACGAGAAGGCAATCAGACGCTTGATGTCGGTTTGCGCGAAAGCCAGGAACGCACCGTAGAAGATCCCGATCAGACCCAGGGTCATGGCGATCGGCGCGAATTCGGCCGAAGCATTCGGGAACAGCGGCAGGGCGAAACGCAGCAGGCCGTAGGCAGCGGTCTTCAGCAGGATACCGGCCAGGTCCACGGAGCCGGCAGTCGGCGCCTGGGCGTGGGCGTCAGGCAACCAGGAGTGGAACGGCACCACCGGCAGCTTCACCGCGAAGGCGATGAAGAAGCCCAGCATCAGCACGTACTCGGTGGTCAGCGACATCTTGGTTTTCAACAGGTCGGCGTAGTTGAAGGTAATCACGCCGGTGTTGTTGAAGTTGACCAGTACCAGGCCCAGGATCGCCACCAACATGATCAGGCCGGAAGCCTGGGTGAAGATGAAGAACTTGGTCGCTGCGTAGATCCGGGTTTTCTTGCCGTCCGAAGAGCTGTGACCCCAGAGCGCGATGAGGAAGTACATCGGCACCAGCATCATTTCCCAGAAGAAGAAGAACATGAACAGGTCCAGCGCCAGGAACACGCCGACAACACCGCCCAAAATCCACATCAGGTTCAGGTGGAAGAAGCCCACGTGACGTTGGATCTCTTTCCAGGAGCAGAGTACCGAGAGGATACCCAGCAGGCCGGTCAGCAGGATCATCAACAGCGACAGGCCGTCGAGGGCCAGGTGCACGTTGATGCCGAAGCGCTGGATCCACACGTGCTTGAATTCAAGCGCGAAGGTGGGGTCGACACCCGGTGCCGGAGCGAATGAGTAGTCACCATGGGCCCACAGCCAGAGGCCGAGCGCGAGTTCCAGGGACATGGTCAGCAACGCAATCCAGCGGGGGAGGGTGGCGCCGAAGCGTTCACCCATCCAGCAGAGCAGGCCGCCGATAAAGGGGATCAGGATTAGCCAGGGCAGAATCATGACGGGCTCGTTTCCTTTTGCAAGTTCGCAAAGTACGCAATGTTCATAGTCATACCGCTACCACCACGATGGCGCCGATCACCAGCACGGCACCGACGGCCATGGAAGCTGCATACCAACGCAATTGGCCGGTCTCGCTGCGGCTCAGGGCGGTGTGACCGGCCTTGGCGGCACGCGGGATCAAACCGATGGTCTGGTCGAGCGGGTCTTTGCGCAGCACGTGGCTGATCGCAAGGTAAGGTTTGACGAACAGTTTGTCGTAGATCCAATCGAAGCCCCAGGCAGCGAACCACCAGGCCGACAGGAAGCGACCAATGCCACTGTTGGCCACGGCGGTCACGAAGCGACGCTTGCCGAGGAACAGCAGGGCCGCCAGCAGGATACCGGCGATGGCGATGGCGCCCGAGGCGATTTCCAGGCTGTGCTGGGCTTCGCCGCCGGCATGGCCGACGCTCTGTGGCAACACACCGTGCAGCGGTGGAGTGATCATCGCGCCGACGAAGGTCGACAGGATGATCAGCACCGACAGTGGCAGCCAGTGGGAGATGCCGTGGCCTGCGTGCGCTTCGGTCTTGGCTTCACCGTGGAAGGTGATGAAGATCAGGCGGAAGGTGTACAGCGAGGTCATGAACGCACCCACCAGGCCTGCGTACAGCAGGTTCTGGTTACCGCTGGCGAAAGCTTCCCAGAGGATTTCGTCCTTGGAGTAGAAACCGGCGGTCACCAACGGCAAGGCGGCCAGGGCGGCACCACCGACGATGAAGCTGGCGTAGGCCAGTGGCAGTTTCTTCCACAGGCCGCCCATCTTGAAGATGTTCTGCTCGTGGTGGCACGCCACGATCACCGCACCGGAGGCGAGGAACAGCAGGGCCTTGAAGAATGCGTGGGTCATCAGGTGGAAGATCGCCGCGTCCCAGGCGCCCACGCCAAGGGCCAGGAACATGTAGCCGATCTGGCTCATGGTCGAGTAGGCGAGGATACGCTTGATGTCGGTCTGCACCAGCGCGGCGAAGCCAGCCAGCACCAGGGTCACGCCGCCGACGATGCCCACCAGGTGCAGGATGTCCGGCGCCAGGGTGAACAGGCCGTGGGTACGGGCGATCAGGTAGACACCGGCGGTTACCATGGTGGCGGCGTGGATCAATGCCGATACCGGGGTAGGGCCGGCCATCGCATCCGCCAGCCAGGTTTGCAGCGGCAGTTGCGCAGATTTACCCACGGCGCCGCCCAGCAGCATCAGGGTCGCCAGGGTGATCCAGAAGTCGCCGACCTGGAATTTCTGCGGAGCCAGTACCAGCAGTTCCTGGATGTTCAGCGTGCCCACCTGTTGGAACAGGATGAACAGGCCGATGGCCATGAACACGTCGCCGATGCGGGTGACGATAAATGCCTTGAGTGCCGCGTTACCGTTGTTGCGGTTGCTGTAGTAGAAACCGATCAACAGGTACGAGCACAGGCCCACGCCTTCCCAGCCGAAGTACAGGAACAACAGGTTATCGCCCAGCACCAGAAACAGCATGCTGGCGATAAACAGGTTGGTGTACGAGAAGAAGCGCGAGTAGCCCGCTTCACCGCGCATGTACCAGGACGCGAACAAGTGGATCAGGAAACCCACACCCACCACCACGCCGAGCATGGTGATCGACAGGCCGTCGACGTAGAGGGCGAAGTTGGGCTTGAAGCCTTCAACCGCCATCCACTGCCACAGCACCAGGGTGTAGTGACCGCCTTCAGGCGGTGCCACATTGAATTGCCAGATGACGTAGGCGGCCACGATGGCCGACAGGCCGATGGAGCCCACGCCGATCAGGGCCGAGAGGTTTTCCGACCAGCGCCCGCGAGAGAACGACAGCAGCAGGAAACCGATCAGGGGGAATACGAAAGTCAGAAAGATCATGTTCATCCGCGCATCTCACTGGCAGCGTCGATATCAAGCGTGTGGAAGCGACGATACAGTTGCAGCAGGATCGCCAGGCCAATACTGGCTTCGGCGGCTGCCAGGCTGATCACCAGGATGAACATCACTTGCCCATCCGGCTGGCCCCAACGTGCGCCTGCCACGATGAATGCCAGTGCCGCGGCGTTCATCATGATTTCCAGGCTCATCAACACGAACAGAATGTTACGGCGAACCATCAGGCCGACCAGGCCAAGGCAGAACAGGATGCCGGCGACCGCCAGACCATGCTCCAAAGGGATAGCAGGCATCGTCATTGCTCCTTGGCTTCATTGCGGCCCAAGTGGAAGGCGGTGATGGCTGCGGCGAGCAGCAGCATCGAAGCCAGTTCGACCACCAGCAGGTACGGGCCGAACAGGCTGATGCCCACGGCTTTCGCGTCTACGGTGGTGTGGCCGATGGCCTGGCCGCTCTGGTGAGCGAACAGCACATACAGCAGTTCACCCAGCAGCAGGGCTGCGAGCACAACCGGGCCGAGCCAGATGCCGGGCTTGAGCCAGACGCGCTCCTGGGCGACCGAAGCCGGCCCCAGGTTGAGCATCATCACCACAAACACGAACAGCACCATGATGGCGCCGGCGTAGGCGATCACTTCCAGCACACCGGCGAACGGTGCGCCGAGGCTGAAAAAGGTCATGGCCACGGCGATCAGCGAAATGATCAGGTAGAGCAGGGCGTGCACAGGGTTAGTGTTGGTGATCACGCGAAGCGTAGACACCACTGCAATACCCGATGCGAAATAGAAAGCGAATTCCATCTTTCTTCCTTAAGGCAGCAAGCTCTTCACGTTGATCGGTTCGGCTTCGTTTTGTGCGGCGCCTTTTGGCTTACCGGCAACGGCCATACCTGCAACACGATAGAAGTTGTAATCAGGGTTTTTACCGGGACCAGAGATCAAAAGATCTTCTTTCTCGTACACCAGGTCCTGACGTTTGAACTCGGCCATCTCGAAATCCGGTGTGAGCTGGATCGCGGTGGTCGGGCAAGCTTCCTCGCAGAGGCCGCAGAAAATGCAGCGCGAGAAGTTGATACGGAAGAAGTCCGGGTACCAGCGACCGTCTTCGGTTTCAGCTTTCTGCAGGGAGATGCAACCCACCGGGCACGCCACGGCGCACAGGTTGCAGGCTACGCAACGCTCTTCGCCGTCGGGGTCGCGGGTCAGTACGATGCGGCCGCGATAGCGCGGCGGCAGGTACACCGCTTCTTCGGGGTATTGCAGGGTGTCGCGTTTGCGAAAGCCGTGACCGAACACCATCACCAGGCTTCGCAACTGGGTACCGGTACCCTTAACGATGTCGCCAATATATTTGAACATGGGTCAAATCCTCACTGAACCGCGGCAGCGGGCGTGTTCAACAACACGACGGCAGCCGTCACCAGCAAATTGATCAGGGTCAGCGGCAGGCAGAATCTCCAGCTGAAATCCATCACCTGGTCATAGCGCGGGCGCGGAATCGAGGCGCGCAGCAGGATGAACAGCATGATGAAGAACGCGGTCTTCAAGAAGAACCAGAAGAAGGCCAGCTGCGGCAGGATGCCAAACGGACCGTGCCAGCCGCCGAAGAACAGCGTGACCAGCAGGGCCGAGATCAAGATGATGCCGATGTACTCACCAACGAAGAACATGCCCCATTTCATACCGGCATATTCAATGTGGTAACCGTCGGCCAGTTCCTGTTCCGCTTCCGGCTGGTCGAACGGGTGACGGTGAGTCACGGCCACGCCAGCGATGAAGAAAGTACAGAAGCCGAAGAACTGCGGAATGATGAACCACAGGTTCTGCGCCTGGTACTCGACGATATCGCGCATGTTGAACGAGCCAACCTGCACCACGATGCCCATCAGGGCCAGGCCCATGAACACTTCGTAGGACACGGTCTGGGCCGAGGCCCGCAAGCTGCCCAGCAGGGCGAACTTGTTGTTACTGGCCCAACCGGCGAACAGCACGGCATAGACCGACAAACCGGCCATGGCGAAGAAGAACAGCAAGCCGATGTTCAGGTCCGCCACGCCCCAGGTCGGGGTGATCGGGATGATCGCGAAGGCGATCAGCAAGGCGCTCATGGCTACCACCGGTGCCAGGGTGAAGATCACCTTGTCGGCGAACGGCGGGGTCCAGTCTTCCTTGAAGAACATTTTCAGCATGTCGGCCGCGATCTGGAACATGCCGAATGGGCCAACGCGGTTCGGACCGTAACGGTCCTGCCACCAGCCCAGCAGGCGACGTTCGACGAAGCTGAGCAGGGCGCCCGCGACGACCACGGCCAACAGGATCACGATGGCCTTGACCACCGAGATGATCACGTCAATTACTTCCGGCGTGAACCAAGTCATTGCGCTGCCTCCTGCAGACCGTCAACGGTTTTGCCGAAAATGGCAGGCGGAATACCGGCGATGCCTTTAGGCAGTGCAACCAGGCCGGCACCCAGCTCGTCATTGATACGCAGCGGCAGACGCAGGGTCTGGCCGGCCACGTTCAGGCTGAGCAGCGCACCGTCGTTGACGCCCAGGCGGTCGGCTTCGGACTTGGCGACAGACACATAGGCGGCAGGAATACGTTCTTGCACCGGCGCGGCCTTGGAAGAAGTTTCTTCGCTGCCGAACAGGTGGAAGAACGGCACGACCTGCCAGGTGCCCGGCGCCGGGTTGAACGGACGCGGTACCGCAG